>JAEVZT010000603.1 GCA_023392115.1 Chloroflexota bacterium | reverse complement strand
CGACGACGACAACCGCGTTGACATCAGCCGGACGATCCTCGACGAGGTGATCACAACCGGCAAGCCACTGCTGACCGACAATGCGTCGAGCGATCCGCGCGTGTCGCGCAGCCAGACCGTCGGCAGGTTCACCCTGCGCTCGATCCTGTGCGTGCCGCTGATCTACAAGGACACGGTGCGCGGCGCGATCTACGTCGACAACCGCTTCCGCGAAGCCGTCTTCACCGAACGCGAATTGACGCTGCTGATGGCGTTCGCCAACCAAACCGCGATCGCCATTGAAAATGCGATCCTGTTCGCGCAGGTACAGGCGACCCTTGACGAGATCACGCGCGTTAAAGACCTGATGCAAAACGTTTTCGCCTCGATCGCCAGCGGCGTGATCACGACCAATGCCGACGAATCGGTGACGACCTTCAACCGCGCCGCCGCGCAAATCCTCGCCGTTCCCTCAGAGGAAGCGATCGGCAAGCCGCTGACGGCGGTCGTGCCGAATCCCATTGATCTTGATGACGCGCTGCGCGAAGTCCACGAGGGGCGGAGCGCCGCCGTCGCGACCGAAGCGCTCATCGGCGGGCGCGGGCGCGTCGAACTCAATCTCAAGTTCAGCCCGTTACGCAACGCGTCGCAGGAAACGCAGGGCGTGACCCTCGTCCTCGACGACCTGACCGAACAGCGCGAGCGCGAGCAGATGCTCGACATGATGACGCGCTACCTACCGCCGGGGATGGTCGACAACATCCACCAGATCGCCCAGTTGGCGCTCGGCGGCGAACGGCGCGAGGTGACGTGTATGTTCCTCTACGCCTGCCCGTACACGGCATTCCCCGCCGATCTGCTGCCGCAGGCGCTGATGGAACTGCTCAACCAGTACCTTGAAACGGCGACGATCGCCGTTCACGGCGTGCGCGGGATCATCGACAAATATATGGGCAACGAGGTCATGGTGCTGTTCAACACGCAGTTGAACCCCAGCCCCGATCACGCCCTGTGCGCCGTCGAAGGCGCGCTGCTCGCCCGAGACGCCTTCCGCGAGCTTTACGGGCGGCTCGGCATCAAGCCTGACCCGCACCTGTACCGGATTGGCATTCATACCGGCGTCGCCACACTCGGCAACGTCGGCAGCCTCAACCGGCGCAACTTCACGGCGATCGGCGATTGCATTAACCTGACGAAGCGGCTCGAAGAAACCGCCGAACCGGGACAAATCATCATCAGCGAGGATACCCTTAACCACATCGCGCGGACGCAGAGCATCCCGGCACACATCCGTACCGTCGAACACGGCGCGGTACAGGTCAGAGGGCGCTCGCAGCGAACGCGCATCTACGAGGTCTACACCCATGCGTGACGACACGGCGAAAATCAACGCGGTCGAGCCGCTGTCGGCACAGGAACGGCTGCGCCAGATACGTCAGGAAGTGATCAATCTCGACGAGGCGATGCGCGTCCAGCAGGCGGCAATGCGCTCGCAGGCAGTCGGGCTGCCGCAGGGCGCGCTTGAACGGACGCGGACGATGCTCGCGCGGCTCGACGGGCTGGCGGAAACCCTGCTGGCGCGGCAGACCGAGCTGCGCCAGCTTCGCGCGCTGGCAGAGACAACCGCCCTGATCAACTCGGCGCTCGACACCGATACCGTACTGGCGCAGGTCATGGATACCGTCATCCAGCTCACCGGCGCGGAGCGCGGTTTCATCATGCTCAGGAACAAGGCGACCGGCGCGCTCGAATTCCGCGTCGCGCGCGGCATCGACCGCGAGCAGTTGGGGCGTGACGACTTCACCATCAGCAACACGATCGTGAACGAGGTCGCCACAACCGGCGAACCCGTCCTGACAGACAACGCCCGCAGCGACCCGCGCTACCGCTCGCAGGAAAGCATCGTCGGCTATCAGCTCAGGAGCATCCTAGCCGTGCCGCTGCGCGTGCGCGACGAGGTGATTGGCGTCGTCTACTGCGACAACCGCGTGCTAACGGGGTTGTTCAAAGAGACGGAATTGAACCTACTCAAGGCGTTCGCCAACCAAGGTGCTGTCGCCATTCAGAACGCCCGCCTGTTCGACGCGACCCGCGCGCAGCTCGCCGAAATCAGCGAGATGCGCGACCTGATGGACAACATCTTCACGTCGATCGCCAGCGGCTTGATCACGCTCGACAGCCGCGGCGACATCACCCTGTTCAACCCCGCCGCCGAATTGATCACCCGGCAGCCTGTGCCGAAGGTGATCGGCATGCCGCTGGACAAGGTGCTGCCAGATTTCAGCGCCGCCATTGGCGACCTGCTCACCCGGGTGCGCCAAGACGGGACAAAAGAAGCCGTCGAAGTCGAGATGCAGATCGACGGCGAGACGCGCTACTGGAACGTGCTCATGAGTCCGCTGCCCGACATCGACGGCGCGTCGCAGGGCGTCGCCCTCTTGCTCGACGACCTGACGGAAAAGCGAGAACACGAACTCCAGATGACGCAGGTGCGGCGCTACCTGCCGCCGGCGCTCGTCGAAAACCTGCGCAGCGCCGATCTGTCGGTGCTCAACGGGCAGGAACGCGAGATCACCGTCGTCTTCGCCGATGTGCGCGGCTTCACCGCCTTTAGCGAGCGGCTTGAACCGGAGCAGTTGATGGAGATCATCAACAAGTACTTGAGCGTCGCCAGCGATTCGATCAACCTGTTCGAGGGCGTGGTGGCGAATTACATGGGTGACGCCGTCACCGGCTTATTCAACACGCAGTTGAACCCGCAGGACGATCACGCGCTGCGTGGTGTCCGCTCCGCCCTGAGCATGATCTACGACGTGCTGGCGCTGCACGAAGTCCTGCCCGAAGAACAGCGGCTGTACTATGGCATCGGCATCCATACCGGGAAAGCGGTGCTCGGCAACGCCGGCGGACAGGAACGGCGCGAGTTCACGGCGATCGGTGACGCGGTCGAGCTGAGCAAGCTGCTTCAGGAGAACGCGCATCGCGGCGAGATTATTCTGAGCGCGGCAACCTACGAGCAGATCAAGGATCATTTCGAGTGCGAGCCGCTCGCCCCGCGCGTCGCCAACGGTCACGACGATCTCACGATCATCTACAAGCTAACCGGGCGGAAGAGAAAAGAGAGTTGACAGTTCACAGTAAGAACTAAGAGCGTGGGAGCGCCGCCCGCCGTTTATATCCGGCGGCAATCACCCATTCCCCAACCTTCACCGCGAGCAGCAGCGCCGGAATGTAAGCCGGCGCGAGCAGCCGCTGATTTGGATGATCGAGGTTGGTCGTCGCCGCCCCGTAAATGACCATGACCGAATGCAGGACAACGAACAGAGCCGCTGCCAGCGCAATGTGGCGAGAAACGCGGACGCGGAACGCCATGATGCCAATCACCAGCAGGTATGGCAGCCACACCAACAGAGCGTCAAGCGTCAGCCCTGTCGCCTGCACCCACGTCAGCGAGCCCGGCTGGCGCACGCCCATCACGCCAAGCCCGAGCGCCAGATTGCGCAAGCACCAGAT
>JAEVZT010000457.1 GCA_023392115.1 Chloroflexota bacterium | reverse complement strand
ATAGATGTTCGGGAACTGGTCGACGATCAGCTCGACGACGCGATCCATCAATAACTGGAGGTCGCGCTGCGTGGCGGCGAAGCGGCTGATCTCCTGCGTCGCCGTGATGTCGCGCGTGCGGCTGGCGACGCGGCTTTCGAGGTCTTCGACCAACCCGCGCACCTGATCGCGCATGTTGACAAATGATACCGCCAGCGCGCCGATCTCGTCGCCGCGTTCGGCATCCGGCACGGGCGCGTTGAAATCGCCGTCGCGGAGCGCGACTGTCGCCCGGCGCAGGCGGTTGATCGGCGGCGTGATGAGCTGGTTGAAGAACAGCACGAGCACGGCGATCAGCGCCACCACGCCGAGGGCGACGACGAAGCCGCGCACGCCAAAGAAGCTCTGCGTGACGGCGGCGGCGCTTGCCAGCGGCGTCTGCGTCACCAGCACCAGCGGTGTCGAGCCGATCGGCGCGTAGTAGCCGACAAATTCCTCTCTCCGGTTGGTCGTCGCGTAGACATCCGTGCCAGACTGCCCGTTCACCGCCCGTTCGACGGCGACCGAGTCGTCGCTTTCGAGGACGCGCGTCAGCAGGTTCGCCGGCGTAATGAGCGCGCCCTGCGCGGTTGTTAGGAACGAGAAGGCGTCGTAGCTGCTGTCGCCTTCCGACAGCGACAGGTTGTTGATGGCGACGCGGCTGTTGTTCAGTTCGGCGATCAGGAAGCCGATCGCCGCGCCATCGCGCCAGCGGATCGCCTGCGCGATCTCGATGACCGCTTCGCCCCGCTCGGTGACTGTCAGCGCCTGTGACTGTCCCTGCAAGAGGGCGCTGGTCGCGGCGCGATACGCGGGCGAGTTCGACTCGTCAAGGCGGGTGATGGTCGTCGACGTGGCGCTGGCTTGCACCAGCACGCGCCCGTTGCGGTCGAGCAGGCGGACGCTCTGGTAGGGGCTGGCGGTCAGATTGATCAGATTGCTGCGGAAGGTGTTGATGGCGTCGTCGGCGTCAACGGCGGGCAGGTTCAGGTTGATCTGCGAGCGCACGCCGCCGATCAGCAAGCCGATCAGCAGTCGTTCGTTCTCCGGTCGGGTGGCGAACGTCTGAAGCCCTTGCCGGGCGCTGTTGATGGCGCTGCTGATCGCCTGCTGCTGCTGTGTCCCGACGCGCGTCACAAACGAGCGCGCGTTTTCGACCCCGATCTCGTAGACGCCGGAGCGCATGAAGGCGAACGCCGGAATCAGCAGGATCAGCAGCGCGACGCTGAAGCCGACGAGCAGCTTGACCCAAATAGACCAGTGAACGATGGAAAGGCGTCGCCAGCCGGTGTTCATGCCGTTTCTCCGCTCTTGATCAGCGTCCCCGGTTGCAGGTAGACGCGGGTGTGAACCGCGCCGAGCGCCTCGTTGAAGCTCTCGGCGGCGATGTTGAGGACACTTTCGACGTTGGTCGCCGTCAGCAGCAGGCTGCCGATCTCGCTCGCCTGACGTTCGCGCGTCGCCTGCGCCTGCGTTTGTTCGAACAGGCGGTTGTTTTCGAGCGCGACGCTCAGGCGGTCGGTGACGGCGCGGATCATGTCAAGCTGGCGCTCGCTCACCGGATGACTGCCGGGGATGTTGAGCGACAGCGCGCCGAGCACCAGCCCTCTAAAGATGATCGGCACGTTGACGACCTGCTCGCCCTCGCCCGGTTCGACGTGAATGTCACCGCGCAGCATCGCCTCGCGGATTGCGTCGGGCATCTCGTTCGCGCCGATCGGCGTCAGCGTGCCGTCTTGCGGCAGCAGGTCGAAGCCGATCGCCGCGCCGCCGCGCCCTTGCAGGTAGCGCATCCAGTCGATGCTGCTCGTCTGATGGCTGCGACCCTGAATCTCGCCCATCTCGCGCGTGAAGCGGCTGATGACCGCTTCCTGCTCGCGGACGATCGCCTGCAAGTCGCGCAGGCTGCGCGAGTAGCTCAGCTCGCGGGCGAGGTGCTTGCTGAGCGCGACCAGCGCCTCGACCGCCGTTTCGGTCGGCGGCTCGTGCCGGTTGCTTTGCACGTCGAGGACGGCGATCACGCTGTCACGTTCTGCCAGCGCGATCGTGATGCTCTGGCGCGACGGCGGCACGAGATGTTGAGCGCGAATGCCGCCCTCGGCTGCCGACAGGACGACCGTCGCCCGCGTGCGCGCCGCTTCGCCGATCACCGACGTGTCGCCGTCGCTCAGCGTCACCCGACGCGGCGCCCCACTGTAGCTCAAGCGGAGTTGGCGGCTGAACTTGCCTTCCTCGTCGAGCAGGTAGAACTGTGCCAGATCGTAGCCCAGCTCGTTCTGAATGAAGTCGAGCGCCCGGTTGAGGATGTAGCTCTCGTCGGGCGTCTCGCTGATCAGGTCGGGGAACTCGCCGACACGGCGGAAGTGCTGCAACGCCGCGAATGAACTGCGCGTCACGCGCTGAACGTTTCCGCTGAAGATCAGCAGGAACAGCGCCGAGATGCCGTAGGCGACCAGCGAAAAGACGAATTCGCGCGTCGCCCAGATCGACGGGTTGGTGCGGATGATCTGTGTCGCTTCGTTTTGCGCCAAGAAGCGCAGCAGCAGCGCGGCGAAAGTCAGCACCAGCACGGCGGCGAACCCGCGCCGGTCGAGCATCAGCCCCGCGCCGAGGACGAGGACGGCGACGCGGATCGGCGCGCCGGGGTCGAACTGCGCCAGCAGCGCCGGGGCGATCGACAGGGCGAGGTAGCCGACAAACAGCCATACCGCGATTCGCACCCTGCCCGTTTGCAGCAGAAGGTAGTTGATGGCGACGATGGCAATTCCCGCGCCGGCGATCAGGTTATTGAAGCCTGCCGCGTCGAAATCGGTCTGCGCGGGCGACGGCGTGCCGTTGACGAGCAGCGACGCCAGCGCGACAAGCAGCAGCACGGCGTTCATCCACAGGAGAGTCGCGGCGCGCTGGCGGTCGAACGGGTCGGCGTAAGCGTGGCGGACGGTTAAGTAGCGC
>JAEVZT010000449.1 GCA_023392115.1 Chloroflexota bacterium | reverse complement strand
TCTATAGTCCGCGTGTGAAGAATTGAGGATCGTACATGGAGTGTCGTGTTGGCTGCGGCGCGTGCTGCATCGCCATCTCTATTTCCTCTCCGATTCCGGGAATGCCAGCTGGAAAACCGGCGGGCGTGCGCTGCGTCCAGCTGACGCCGGACAATCGCTGCCGGTTATTCGGGCAGCCTGAGCGTCCGGCAGTTTGCGAGCGTCTGCATCCCAACGAGGAAATGTGCGGTCGCAGCTTCGACGAAGCATACAAGTATCTGAGCGAGTTGGAACGGCTGACGACACCGCTGCCGTAGTGCAGGGTGTTCATTGGATGTTTGAGAATATCGATTATAATTAAGTCGAGTAAGCTGACGCAGTCCCGATGCTGTTAGAACATCATTTGGGAACACAGTTTCGCGCAGGAGTGTCCGCGTGAGGGAAACCCGTGTCAATTGGCGCAGCGCCGCCGATTATCTGTTCGCTGCCGCCACCGTGCTGATCGCCTATATCATTTCGGTGATCGCACAGCCCGTATTCGAGGCGAATCCGTTTCTACTGTTCATTGCCGCAATCGCGCTTTCCGCGTGGCGCGGGGGGTTAGCTCCCGGTGTTCTCGCGCTGGTGCTGTCCAATTTTGCTGCCAGCGCCTTCATGTCGCGCCTGCCGATCATCTTCACGGACGTGCAGTTGATCCGACTCGGCATGTTCAGCCTGATCGGGTTGCTCGTGTGCTGGTTGAGCGAGATGCGGCGGCGCACACTCAAGGAGCTGCGCGAGTCACACGATCAGCTTGACGTGTTCCTGCGCGACATCGGCAGTGGCGTCACCGTGCAAGACCGCAGCGGCAACTTGATCTATGCCAACTATGAAGCGGCGAAAGCGATGGGTATGTTCTCCGGCGAGGCGATGCTGAACTCGCCGCGCGAAAAACTGCTCGAAAACGTCGACATTTACGACGAGGACGGGCAGCCGTTTCCCCTCAACAGCCTGCCGGGTCGGTTGGCGCTGCTCGGGATGCGCTATCCCGAAGCAATCCTGCGCTTTCACCTGAAGAATCAGCAAGAGGAACACTGGTCGTATGTCAAGGCGCGCCCGGTCTTCGACGAGAAGGGTGAGGTACGCTTCGCGATCAATCTGATTCAGGACATCACCGAACTCAAGCGGTCGCAGCAGGTGGTGTCCGAACAGAAAGAGCGCCTGCGCGTGACGCTCCGCAGCATCGGCGACGCCGTCATCGCGACCGACGCATCGGGGAACGTCACCTTCATGAACCCCGCGGCGTCAATGCTCACGGGTTGGGCGGAGTGGGCGGCGCTCGGCAAACCTATCGAGACATTTTACCGCATTGTTGGCGAGGATACGCGCGAGCCGATCGAGAATCCGGTCGGGGTTGTCCTGCGCGACGGAAGCAGCCCGCCGCCGTCGAGCCAGATCATCCTGATCGCCAAAGACGGCAGCGAGCGCCCGATCGACCAGAACGTCGCGCCGATCCGCAGCGTACGCAACCAGATCGCGGGAACGGTGCTCGTGTTTCGCGACGTGAGCGAGCGCCGAAAAGCGGAAATGCGTCTGCGGGCGCGCGTCGAGCAGCAGGAATTGGTGGCGCGGCTCGGGCTTCAAGCGCTGGCAGGGATGGATCTCGATGAACTGTTCGAGGTAGCGACCCGGCGTCTCGCCGAAACGCTTCAGATCGAGTACGTCAAGCTGCTGGAAATCCTGCCCGACGAGCGCTACATGCTGCTGCGCGGCGGCTATGGCTGGCGCGAGGGCTTGGTCGGGAACGAGCTGGTCGGCGCGGGACTCAACTCGCAGGCGGGCTATACGCTGCTGTCCGCCGAACCGCTGATCGTCAACGATCTGCGGACGGAAACCCGTTTCCATGGTCCAACACTCCTGATCGAACACGGTGTCGTCAGCGGCATCAGCGTCATTATCGCCGGCGAGGGCGAGAAACCGTTCGGCGTGCTCGGCGTACACACACGCCAGAACCGCGTTTTTACGCCTGACGACATCCATTTCGTGCAGGCGATCGCCAATCTGCTCGCCTCTGCCGTCGCCCGCAGCCGCATCGGGCAGGCGGAACGCGAACAGCGCGCGCTGGCAGAGTCCCTGCGTGATACGGCGGTAGCGCTGACGAGCGCGACCGGCGTGTCGCAGGTGCTCGACCGGGTGCTCGACAATGCTGCCCGTGTGGTTGAACACGATGCCGCCGACATCATGCTGATCGACGGCGATACGGCATCGATCGTTCGCAGTCACGGCTATGAGCAGTACGGCAGCGTTGATATCGTCCGCTCGTTTCAGCTTCCGGTGTCGACGACCGCGACGCTCCGACAGATGATCGAAACCGGGCAGCCGTTGACGATCGCGGATATTCACGACTTCCCGGGCTGGGTTCCGCTAGACGGGCAGGAATGGATCAGCGCCTATCTCGGCGTGCCGATCCTGCTTCAAGGCAAGCCGCTCGGGTTTCTCAACCTTGTGAGCAGCCAGCCGGGGTTCTTCAAGGAAGCGCAAGCCAAGCGCCTCGAATCGTTTGCCGCGCAGGTGGCAGTCGCGCTTCAGAATGTCCAGCGCGCGCACAACGTTCCGAGTAAAGAGTAGACGCAGGGGGCGCCACCCTATGGGCAAAGTGATTGCGGGCACGACCATGTCGCTCGAGGGCTTTATCGGCGACAGAAACGGAAGTGTTGAAAAACTCTATTCCGATTTCCGCGAAATGCACGATGTGCCGTCGTTCCAAGCGACGATCAACAGTACCGGCGCTGTCGTCATGGGAAGACGTACGTTTGAGATGGGCGAACCCGACTCCTATGCAGGGGACTATGAATTTCAAGTTCCCATTTTCGTATTAACGCGTTCTGTTCCCGCGAAACACCCAAAAGAAACCGATACACTGAAATTCACGTTTGTCACCGATGGCGTTGAGAGCGCGATCGCGCAGGCGAAGCAGGCTGCCGGGAACAGGGATGTTCAGGTTGTTGGTGGCGCAAGCACGATTCAGCAGTGCCTGAATGCCGGGCTGTGTGATGAGCTGCACATCGACATTGTTTCCGTGCTCCTCGGGGAAGGGCTAAAGCTTTTCGAGAATATCGACACAAGCAAGCTGGAACTCGAAAGAGTTCACGTAGAACCTGCAACACCGGTAAGGACGAGCATGGTATTCAGAATCAGGAAGTAAACGGTTGAGCTGCGCTTTATCGTCAGATGAATATAGGCGTGGTTTGCGGCGGGCTGTTCCCGCCGCTTTGTTTGTGCGCTAAGATCGGCGCGCTTTGTGACTTATTCGCATCCATTCTGAGGAATCGCCGTGACTACCGATATCACTTTGCTACCCCGACCACGAACGCTGACGCGGCGCGAAGGCGCGCTCACGCTAGCAGACCGGCGCTTGATCGCGCTTGCCACGCCGGAAGCATCGGCGCTGTTGTTCAGCGCGCGCCGGTTTCAGGACGCGCTGGCGCGTCACACGCATCTCAACTGGGAGATCGTCGGCGGGGCAGCCGTGCCTGCTGACGACATTGGGCTGCTGATCGCGTTCGACAACGGCATCAGCCACCCGGAAGGCTACCACCTGATCATCGCGCCCGAAGGAATCACGCTCGCCGCGCGCGACCGGGCTGGCGTGTTCTACGGCATCTGCACGC
>JAEVZT010000431.1 GCA_023392115.1 Chloroflexota bacterium | reverse complement strand
GGCTGCCGCCGCTCGACGAGCTGATCGACTGCATCCTCAGCCAGAGCACGCCCGATGTCAACCGCGATCGCGCTTTTGCCGCCCTCAAAGCGCGCTTTCCCGATTGGGAAGCGGTCATGAACGCGCCGGTTGACGACGTGATCGAGGCGATCCGTCCGGCGGGGCTGGCGTACCAGAAAGCGCCGCGCATTCAGGAAGTCTTGCGCCGCATCCACGCCGAACGCGGTACGCTCAACATCGACTTCCTCAATGATCTGCCGATCGACGAGGCGAAGGCGTGGCTGACGTCGTTTCACGGCGTGGGACCGAAGACGGCGGCGATCGTCCTGTGCTTCGGCTTCAACCGCCCGGCGTTTCCGGTCGACACGCACATCCACCGCGTCGGGCAGCGGATCGGCTTTCTGCCGCAGGGGATCAGCGCAGACAAGGCGCACCCGGTCATGGAAGCGATCATCCCGCCGGAAGCTTATTACGCCTTTCACCTCAACCTGATCCGCCTCGGGCGTGAAATTTGCCAAGCGCGCCGCCCGCGCTGCGAGATTTGCCCGCTTACAGCCTATTGTGATTATTTCCAGAGCCTAACGCATGGTCAACGCGAACTCGAATGATGGTCTCCCTGTAAAAGATGCGGAAATTGCCGGCGCGCGCGCGAGTCTGAACACGCTGCGCGATCAGATCAAGAGCGGGCGCATTGACCTGTCGCTGCTCCAGAAGCAGGTTGACGGCTTATCCGACCTGCTCGGTCGCCTCGAAGCCGAACACAACCAGCTTGAGCAGCAGCGGCGTATCGAAGCGCTGTACGAGGTCAGCCGCCTGCTCGGATCGTCGCTCGACCTGCAAACAGTGCTCGATCAGGTGATGGACGCGATCTTGCAGCTCACCCGCGCCGAACGCGGTTTTCTGGTGCTGCGCGACGATGACGGGCAGCTTCAGGTCAAGGCGGCGCGCAACCTCGACCAACAAACGCTGACGAGCGACCAGTTCAAGTTCAGCAAGTCGATCACCAACCGCGTGATCGACACCGGCGAGTCGATCTGCACGACGAACGCCGCCGAAGACCCGCGCTTCGCCGGACAGGAAAGCCTGATGAACCAGCCGCTGCTGAGCATCATGGCGTCGCCGCTGCGGTCACGCGGGCGCATTATCGGCGCGATCTATGTCGACAACCGGATTCCCGCCAAACGCTTCCAGCCGCAGGACTGCGTCGCGCTCGACGCGCTGACAGGGCAGGCGGCGATCGCGATTGAGAACGCGCAATTGTTCGCCGTCACCGATCAGAAACTGGCGGCGCACGTCGACGAGCTGCGCCAGCTCCGGCGCATCGACTTGCAGCTGAGCGAAACGCTCGACATGGACAAGGCGATGCAGTGGACGCTCGATTGGGCGTGCCGCCTGTCGGGGGCGGTCATCGGGCACATGGGGGTCGTCGAAGACCGGCACATTCCCGCAGTCCACCATTCCGGCATCAAGGCGGACGACACGCAGCCGTTTTATCTCGACAAGCTGTACCCGCAGGCGATCGAAGTGGTGGCGACCGGCGAAACGGCGATGTTCTACGACAGCGCCCGCCGTCAAGGCGTGCTGATCGTGCCGGTGCAGCGCAAAGACAAGGTGATTGCCGTCGTCGTCCTGCGCCGCAGCAGCGCCTTCACCGACGCGCAGAAAGAGATGATCGAGCGCGTTGTCGCGCGGGCGGCGGTCGCCATCGAAAACGCGCGCCTGTACGCGCAGGTGCAGGCGGCTGACCGCGCCAAGAGCGAATTCGTCGGCATTGCGGCGCATGAGCTGAAAGTGCCGATGAACATCGTCCTCGGCTACACCGACCTGACGCTGATGGAAGGCGGCTTGCAGGAGCAGCAGATCGCGTTCCTCAACAATGTCCGCGACGCCGTCAAGCGCATGGGCAGCCTCGTTTCCGACCTGTCGGACATCAGCCGCGTCGAGAGCGGCTATTTCCAGATGAAAGAGGGGCGCGTCTCGGTCGACGACCTGATCGCCTCGGTGCGTGACAACGTCTTCACGCAGATCAGGGTGCGCAACCATGCCTATGTCGAACAGGTCGAGCCGAACCTGCCCGACCTGTATGTTGACCGCTACCGCCTGCTTCAAGTGATCGTCAACTTGATCAGCAATGCCTGTAAGTACACGCGCGAAGGCGGGACGATCACGTTCATCGTGCGGCGCGCGGGCGAGCAGGTTGAGTTCTGCGTCGAGGACAACGGGATCGGCATGACGAAGGAGTCGATCAAGAAGATTGGCACGAAGTTCTGGCGTGCCGACGACGACTACACGCGCTCGCAGCCGGGGAGCGGGCTGGGATTCGCAATAACTTCACAACTCGTGCGGCAAATGGGAAGTAAAATAAGTATCGAGAGTGAAGTCGGCGTTGGCAGCAAATTTACGTTTAGCGTAGCCACCGCGAAAGATTAGAGCAGTTATGGAACAAACGGCATTCGAGCGCGCGCAAGCGCTGTTGACGGAGCTGGCGCAGGCGGCGGAGCAGGGGACGATCGTCCCGGCGCGGCTGCCCGGTCAGTTCAAAGCCATTCAGGACTTGTTGGCACAGGCGGCGGACGAACGGCAGGCGAGCGGGTCAACCGGCGATCTTCCGGCGGATATGGACGCGTTTCGCAAGCAGGAAGCAGTATTCTTCGGTCACGCGATCCACGAGCTGCGCACGCCGATGACGAGCATTCGCGGTTACTCGGACATGCTCAACAACGCGGCGATGGGCGCGCTCAATGACATGCAGAAGCAGTTTGTCGACACGATTCGCACCAATTCACGGCGTATGGAAACCCTGCTCACCGACGTCAGCGACATGAACAAGCTGCGCGCCGGGACGCTGCGCGTCAACACCAAAATGGACATGTTCAAGAACATCGCCATGATGGTCGAAAAGGCGATGACGCCCCTCGCTGAAAGCCTTGGCAAAACGCTGGCGTTCGACATCCCGCAGGGCTTGCCGATCCTCGACATCGACGGCGAACTGCTGGCGAAGGCGATATCAAAACTTGTCGAAAACGGGCTGCGTTACACGCGCGAGAATGGCGTCGTCACCGTGCGGGCAAAGGCGCAGGACAAGTACCTGATCATCGAGATCATCGACAACGGGATTGGCATGTCGGCGGACGAGCTGAACCGGCTGGGCGAAGTCTATTACCGTTCCGACAAGGACGCGGTTCGCGCTCATAAGGGCAGCGGGCTGGGCGTGCCGGTCGCTTATGGCATCATCCACCTGCTCGGCGGCAGCGTCAGCGCGCAGAGCGAGCCTGACAAGGGCACAACATTGACGATTACATTGACGGGGAAAAGCTGATGCAGTATGAACAGGCGCTCACGGTGCTGACGAGGTTGAAGGATGCAGCGCCGCCAACGGCGTCTGTTCGTATCGGGGAAGTGCTGGCGCTGTTTCGCCGGCTGTATGACGAAAATGATCTGCTCAAAGCGACGCGCGGGGCGCAGACTCGTCAGCGCGACGCGTTGGGTCTGGAAGATGTGTTCGCGCGGGCGAACGAACTGCTGCTGCCGTCGCTCGAAGACCTGTACGCGCAAATCGCGACAATCCGCACCGGCAAGCTGGGACGGCTGAATGCCGAACAGGTCGACGCGCTGCTGCTGGCGGAACAGCTCGCGCAAACGTCGCGCACGCTGATCGACTCGCTCGACACGCTGACGCGGCTGCGGCGCGGCAGGCTGCGCTTCAATATCGAGCCGTTCAGCCCGGTGAACTTGATCCAGCAGGCGTACCAGCAGGTGCAGGAACGGGCAGAGGCGCGCGGACACCGCGTCATCCTGCGTATGGACGACCCGCTGCCGACGCCAGTCGGCGACTACGAGCGGGCACTGGCGATCCTGATCGACCTGCTCGACAACGCGATTCTGTACACAAGTTATGGTGGGGTTATTCGCCTGACGGCGGATACGCTCGGCACGCATGTCCTGTTCAGCGTCGAAGACAACGGCGTCGGGCTGACGATGGACGACATTCACCACGTGGGCGAGCCATTCTGGCGCGGGATTCACCAGCAGCTGGTGCGCCAGCATCCGGGCGCGGGGATGCGCCTGCACGTCGCGCGGCATGTGCTGGCGCTGCTGGGCAGCGAGTTGTTCTTCTCCGGGCATACGGGCGAGGGCAGCACGTTCAGCTTCATCCTGCCCGTGGCGCGGGCACAGACTAGCCGTTTAACAGCGTCTGTAAATCAAGCAGGATGAACGCGCCGAGGACGATCAGCGCGACGATGGCGATGCCGAGATACTGCCAGCGGTAGCGGTAGCCAATTCTCCAGAAGCGGCGCACGCTGGCGACGATCGACACCAGCGCCAATACGCTGATCACCAGCATCAACGGCACGGCGGCGTCGGTGGCGATGCCGAGCGCGGGCAGCACGAACGGCAGAATCGCGTACTGCAAGACGCAGCGCACGCCGGAGAACAGCAGCGACAAGCCGAAGGCGTTTTCGGTGCGCCGCTCAGT
The DNA here is from genome assembly GCA_023392115.1 of Chloroflexota bacterium. Lineage (GTDB taxonomy): Bacteria > Chloroflexota > Anaerolineae > Aggregatilineales > Phototrophicaceae > Flexifilum. Next base: position 107 of record JAEVZT010000431.1, on the reverse strand, counting down.
CGACACGCCGGAATCGGTTTCTACGGGCTGCATATCGACGAAGAGAATTCGCCCGACGAGTTGGTCGAGCTGCGATTTCGCGCTCTGGTTCACTTCTACCTCCATGC
>JAEVZT010000408.1 GCA_023392115.1 Chloroflexota bacterium | reverse complement strand
GCGGGGACGGCGCTGCTCGGCAGCGCGTTCGGTTTGTTCGCGCGCGTCCAGCGCCCACAGGGAGCGATCCTCGTCGCCAATATGCTCAACGACGCCGAAGTGCTGGCGATCGATACGCAAACGCTGATCCTCTTGGGCGAAGAAGACTGGAATCCGGTGGCGATCTACGGCGACGCCGCGAGCGCAGCCCACCGGCAAGCCTACCGTTACGGCGCGGCTTTCCGGCTGATCTGCGGCGCTGACCGGCTGCTGATGTCACTCAACAGCGGCAGTTCCACACTACATCCAGATGCGCGAAAGGCGATAGGGAGTTGGCTCAACGGCTTAACGCACCTTTCAACGTCGAGCTAACCGGGCACGCGGCGCTCGTCACGGGTGCGGGTGAAGGTGTTGGGAAGGCGATCGCGCTGGCGCTGGCGCGCGCCGGAGCGGCGGTCGTCGTCAATGATCTCAACCCCGACCGGGCTGACCGCGTCGCGCAGCTGATCGCGGATGCGGGTGGCAGGGCGCTCGCGTGGCAGGCAGATGTCAGCAACCGCTTTCAAGTCGGCTCAATGATCGAAGCCGGGCGCGATGCGTTCGGGCGTCTGTCGATCCTCATCAACGCCGCGGGCGTCTGCAAGACTGGCGCGATGGATAAACTCGACGAGTGGGAATGGGAACGCATCCTCAACGTCAACATGACCGGCGCGTTCTACTGCACGCAGCTTCTCAGCCGCGTCATGGCTGACGAAGGCGGCGGCGTGATCATCAACATCGCCGCGCATGTCGGGCAGCACGGCACGCTGCCAACCGGCGTCGGTTACGTCGCCAGCAAAGCCGGGTTGATCGGCTTCACGCGCCAGAGCGCGCGCGAGCTTGCGCTCAAGAGCATCCGCGTCAATGCCGTCTGTCCGGGCAACATCGGCGATGACGATACCGTACCCGTCAGCGGCGCGGCGCTTGAACGCCCCGGAACGACCGGTGAGGTCGCCGCTGTCGTCCTGTTCCTGTGTTCGGACGGCGCGAGCTACATCACCGGACATGCGATCAATGTTGACGGTGGGGCGTTTTAGCGCGCAAATAACAAAAACACCCCTCACGTCGCCGGCAGCGCGGTGAGGGGTGCAGTTCAACGAAAGCATCTATGAAAGTTAGTTTACCTGTGCGGAAACCCGTACGGGTTCGGGCTTAAGCGCCATGCCAAACGACGCGCTCACGACGTAGCCTGTCCGCTGCGCGCGCACGCCGGGGAACGCCCGCAGGAGCGGCTGCGGGGTTGCTTCAGGAATGCCCGTGCGGCTGAAATCCTCTGCCGCCGCTTGACTTTCCCACACCACGATCAACTCAGCGCTGTCTTCGTCGTCTTCCTGTTCAAGCAAGACTGCCGACATAAAGCCGGGGCGAACGCGTATCTTTGGCAGATAGTCCTGCTCGATCAGCCGCCGCATGTAGCGCATCATCCCCATCGGCACGCGAATCACAGTCGATTGAGCATACACGGCAGCATCCTTTCTAACCGTTCTTTAACTGGTATTGAAACATAAAGTCTGCAATGGGTCAATGCTCCAAGAATAAAGAAATGTGCAATCTGCATAAGTTACCAATGTTACGCACTTTCAGATTGAGGGTAATAACTGTGCGAAGTATATAAAATGTGAACGTTCACAGACGCGGAGTCAGGGCTTTTTGGCGAGAACCAGTAAGCGTGTACAATCTCGACTTCTATTCGGTGGATCGAGGACTGAGGATGATGAAACGGTACTTTCTGGTGTGTGTGCTACTCGTCAGCTGCATGATAATGACAAGCGCCCTGTACGCGCAGGATAAAACCCCAACTCCTACCCCGCGATCAAACGCAGCTGCGGAAGCAACCGCAGAAGCGACCGACACAGCCGAGGCGACAGCTGAAGCAACTGATGACTTTGAAGGAATCAGCGAGTTGATGGAAATGTTCGACGAGCTTGAGCAGACGCGCGCCGAAGACGGCGCTTTCCTGCTCGGCGACCCCGACGCGCCGATTACGATCGTCGAGTTTTCCGACTACGCCTGCCCCCACTGCCAGACCTACCGCCCGGTCGTCGAGCAGATCATCGAAGAGTACGTCGTGACCGGTCAGGCGAATTTCGAATTCCGCGTCTTCCCGACCGCCGGTGGTCAGCTGACGGTCTTCGCGGCGATGGTTGCCGAATGTGCCGACACGATTCAGCCGGGCGCTTTTTGGGCCGCCTACGCCATCTTCTACACGCTGGCGGAAGCGCGCAAGTACGACCCGGATCTCGGTTACGTGCTGGCTGATGAAGTCGGCATTGAATGGGAAGACATCCTCGAATGCGGCGAAAGCCTCGACAACCCGCAGGTGATCATCGATTATGAAGCGGCGCAGGAACTCGGCGTTGGCGGAACACCGGCGATTGTCGTTCGTTACGGCGACGGCGACTTGGAGTTTATCACGCTTGACGGTCGCACCTACGATCAAGGTGGACCTTCGTATGAAGTCCTCGCCGAAGTGATCGAAGCGGCGCAGGAAGACGCCTAACGGGCGGAGGATCGACCGCGTGGGCGAGCATATCACGCTGGACACGGCACTGGAGCGGCGGATCGCGCTGCATGCGCTGGGCAAGAAGCTCGTCTTCACCAACGGACACTTCGATCTGCTGCACGTCGGGCATCTCGATTATCTCGAAAAGGCGCGCGCCCTCGGCGATGCGCTGTACGTTGGGATTAACGGCGACGCCAGCACGACTCGGCTCAAGGGCGAGGGTAGACCGCTTGTTCCGGCGGCTGAACGCGCCCGCCTGATCGCCGCGCTCGTGCCGGTCACAGCAGCGATCATCTTCGAGGAAGATACCGCCGAAGCGATCCTAAAGGCGCTCCAGCCGGATATTTACGTCAAGGGGGGCGACTACCGCGGCAAGCTGCTGCCGGAAAAGGGGCTGGTGCAGTCATACGGCGGGAAGGTCGTCCTGATCGACTACCTGCCCGACCACAGCACGTCCGGGCTGATCGCCAAGATCAAGAACCTGCCGTGACGCAAAATAAAAACCTCACCCCGTTTCACTACACAAGCAGGGTGAGGTTTCATCTTCCCTCATCACTGAGTACTCAGCACTCAGTACTCAGTACTTCTTCCCTCACATCCCGTACACGATGATGCTGGCGATCACGCCGATGAGGATGCTCATCAGACCGATGCCGACGCCGGCGAACAGGGCGCGGAAAAACGTGCCCAAGCCATTATCGACGGGTTTGACCGGCGCGGTCGATGGGCGCGTCGGCTCAGCGGATCGCGGCTGTGT
>JAEVZT010000338.1 GCA_023392115.1 Chloroflexota bacterium | reverse complement strand
CTGGTAACGCTGGTCGGTGATCAGGGTTTCCGGGTCATCGTCAAGCGCTTCGGTGATGCTTTCGATCATCGCGCGGGCGGTCTGGATCAAACCGGACGCGCCGGCTTTCTCGACGCGCGCCTCGATGTCGCCATCGGTTTCGAGCAGCTTCTGCGCTAACCAGCGCGATGGGTAGATGCTCAGCGCCGGCACTTCGGCAATCTGCGCTTGCAGCGTGTTGATCGCGGCTTCCAGCGGTTCGGAAAAGGCGATCAGGTTGCAGGCGGCGGGCGTCATCGCCTTCGCCCGCGTGATCGCGCTCTTTAGCGCGTCGATGCCAATTCGCTGGCTGCCGACCATTTCGACAACCGGAATGCAGCCAAATTCCTGTGAGAGCTGATCGGTATTGATCGTCATGCCCAAGCGGCGGGCGCTGTCGCTCATATTGAGCGCGATGACGACCGGCTTACCGAGTTCCATCAGCTGACACACGAGGTACAGGTTGCGCTCAAGGTTGGAAGCGTCCACGACCGCGACGACGATCGCCGGATGCTCGTGGACGAGGAAGTCGCGGGCAATGATTTCCTCGACCGAATAGGCGGCAAGACTGTACGTTCCCGGCAGATCGACGAGCATCACGTCATGCCCCGCTATCGTCGCCCAGCCCTCTTTCTTTTCAACCGTCTTGCCGGGCCAGTTGCCGACGTGCTGCCGCGCGCCGGTCAGCGCGTTGAAAATCGTGCTCTTGCCAACATTGGGATTTCCAGCCAGCGCGACCACGGTCGTTTGTGCTGCCATACCTCTCCTCACACTTTCGGATGCCGGCGTCATCGAGGACACCTACTTAGTTCTGCTTGCCCGGTTGAAACTCGACTTGAATTTCGCGGGCTTCAGCTTTCCGCAGCGACAGGTGAAAGCCGCGCAGGCGGTATTCAAGCGGGTCGCCAAGCGGCGCCGCTTTCAACAGTTCGATCTCGACCCCGCTGGTCAGCCCCATATCCATCAGGCGGCGACGAACAGCACCTGCCCCGCCGACCTTACGTACTTTCGCTTTCTGACCGGGAACGAGTTGATCGAGCGTCGGTTGAAGCGTCATTCGGTTTCCTCTTTCGCCTGTAATGGTTTATTCGACTGGCAGTCGGGACACAGCCCTTCAACGCACACACACGCATGCAGCGCCTTGATCCCCAGTTCGTCTTCAAGCTGCCGCTTCAACGTCTTGATCAAGTCGGAAGTGAACGGGATGATGCGGCGGCAGTTGCGGCAGGTGAAGTGATAGGTTTCGAGCGCAAGCGTATAGGATTTGCGGGTGTGATCAGGTGATGTATACTGGTGGCGGATTAGTCCGGCGCTTTCGAGCGTCACGAGCGTGCGGTAGACGGTCGCAAGATTGATTCGGTCATTCTGCGCCCGAGCGCGTTCGTACAGGATTTCGGCGTCCATGCCGTCGCCGCCGGTCAGCGCCAGCAGGTCGATGATCAACTGCCGCTGTGCCGTCATCCTGCCACCGGTCGCGCGTATTACCTCGCTCGCCTTCTCCGCAAACGACATATCACCCTCACCCTACTGCAAATGATTCGCAACTAGGATGAGTCTAATCTACGCGAGGGGCGCGGCAGGAGTGACGATCATCGCCGGAATGACGCCGCACGTCACTTTGGACAGGTGAAGTTCACGTTTCACTCACTGGAAAAGTGTGATCACGCGGCGAGAATATCGCTTTAAAAGGGGTTCAAGCCGATTTTAACTAGAGATAAAAACAGGGAACAACTTATGCAAGAGAAACACACTGTTGACCGTCCGTTCACCCGCCATGTTCAGCTCGACTATCTGCTGCACGTTCCCGAAGGCAAGGGCAAACATCCCGTGATCATCTTTCTGCACGGGCGCGGCGAGCGCGGCAGCGACCTTGACAAGATTAAGGTTCACGGCATTCCACGCATCGTCGACGAGAATCCCGACTTCCCGTTCATCACCGTCAGCCCGCAGTGTCCCGGCGACACGTCATGGGTTATGATCACCGACGCCCTCGAAGCAATGGTCGACGATGTGCTCAAGCGCGAAGATGTCGACCCGTCGCGGGTCTACCTCACCGGCTTGAGCATGGGCGGCTACGGCACTTGGCACTTGGCGGCGGAGCGCCCCGAAACTTTCGCCGCGATCGCCCCGATCTGCGGCGGCGCGTCGTGGATGAATGGCTTTCCAGAGCGGGTGGAGCGCTTGATCCACACGCCGGTGTGGGCGTTTCACGGCGCTGATGATCCGGTCGTGCCGATTTCCGAACAGCAGCAGTTGATCGACGCGCTGCAGCCGATCAGCAAGGCGGAAGTGCGCTTCACCGTCTACCCGGTTTGCGGGCACGACTCGTGGACGCAGACTTACGCCAATCCCGAATTGTACGATTGGTTTGTCGAGCACCGACGAGAGTAGCCGCGCTTACTTCACGTTCAGCTTGCGCTCGATCAGCGCCGCGATCTCATTGTGGCGTCTTGATCGAGCGAATTCAAGCGGCGTCTGCCCGGAATTCGACTTGATACTGAGGTTCGCGCCAGCGTCGATCAGCACGCGCGCCACATCAACATTGTTCTGCCAGACGGCATCGTGGAGCGCGGTGTAGCCGTTGTATGGACCCTGCTTGTCTATGTCGATACCACCCTCGATCAACAGCTTCGCCGCCTCGGCATGCCCGGCATATGAGGCGGCATGGAGCGCCGTCGCCTTCATGCCCGGATCAAGCGCGCCAACATCAGCGCCGGCATCCAACAGCAGCTTGACGATCTCGCTGTACCCGTTATAGGCGGCGATGATCAACGGCGCGTCGCCGCCGGCATCCAGTTCGTTCACGTCGACGCCCTGCGCAATTAACTGCCTGACCTGCGCGGCGTCATGATCCTTGACTGCTCTCATCAACGTCGTCATAAGTCTCCCCCTGTGTTGCGGCGCGTGGCGGCGATCCCCTCTGTGGGTCGCCTCCGCCATTGTAGCACGACCACACTCGTACCCATACGGCACAGTCGATTGATGACAACCATCAGATTGACACACGTCACAATCGCCGTTAGAGTGTTTGCAATCACGCGTTTCACTGTATTTGATGGATGAGCCAGCAGGAACATCGACATGCAGCAGCCAATTGATCGACTCCAGCGCCCGCTACGCGATCTGCGGATTTCCGTGACCGATCGCTGTAATTTCCGCTGCAACTACTGCATGCCGGCTGACGTGTATCACGAAGGCTTTCAGTTCTTACCCCACGCGCAAATTCTGCGCTTTGAAGAAGTCACCCGCCTGACGCGGATCATGGTCGGCTTTGGCGTGAAGAAACTGCGTATTACCGGCGGCGAGCCGCTGGTTAGGCGCGGCGTAGAGCAGTTGATCGCGCAGCTCAGCGAGATTTCCGGCGCGGAAGATCTCGCCATGACGACCAACGGCGTACTGCTGGCGTCGATGGCTGAAAAGCTGCGAGACGCCGGGCTGAAACGGGTGACGGTCAGCCTCGACAGCCTCGACAACACGGTGTTCCGCGCCCTGAACGGCGACCGCGCCGACGTCGAACCGGTGCTCGAAGGCATTCGCGCGGCGGAACGCGCCGGCATGACGCCAATCAAGATCAACGCTGTCATCAAACGGGGCGTTAACGATCACACGCTTGTCGATCTCGCGCGCTTCTGCAAGGAACGCGGCTACATCCTGCGCTTCATCGAGTTCATGGACGTTGGCACGCGCAACGGCTGGAAGCTTGAACACGTCGTTTCGGCGAAAGAGATCGTCGAGAAGATCGACGCCGAAATGCCGCTCGAACCGACCGAGCGGAACTACTTTGGCGAGGTAGCTGCCCGCTACCGCTACCGCGACGGCGGCGGCGAGATCGGCGTTATCGCCTCGGTGACGCAGCCGTTTTGCGGAAGCTGCACCCGCCTGCGTCTGTCACCTGACGGCAAGCTGTACACCTGCCTGTTTGCCCAGCAGGGCTTCGACCTGCGCGAGCCGCTGCGCTCCGGGGCGAGCGATGAAGAACTCGCCAGCCTGATCGCGAACATGTGGAGCTTGCGCGAAGATCGCTACTCCGAGATTCGCACCGAAGACACCGCCCGCAACAAGAAAATCGAGATGTACTACATCGGCGGCTAGCTGCCGCCGGTGTCTTTTCACCCCCCTACACCGGAACGACAAGGAAGATCATCGCAGCAGGAAGATGATTATCATTACCTGCCTTCTCCGGTCGTCGCCACTATCATTGGTTCATATGCGGCTATCTAATTTTGTGGATATTTCGGCAACTGCTGTTTCGAGTATCAGGTCGAGTGTACGCGTCTGGACGATCTGTGCCGGGCGACTGCACACGCTTGACGGTACGGATTCTGGAGTGATGTTATGCTGCCTTTGAGAGTGCTCGTAGCCGACGATCACCGGCTGTTCCGCCAAGGATTGATCGGGTTAATGCGTACGCATCCCGAACTGGTGACCGTCGTCGGCGAAGCATCAAGCGGGCGCGAAGCCGTCCGCCTGACCGAACTTCTACACCCCGACGTCGTCCTGATGGACATCCAGATGCCGGACGGCAACGGCTTGGAAGCGACAGCCTGCATCCGCGAGCGTTATGACGATGTCGCGGTCGTCATCTTGACCGCCTCTGAAACCGACGAGCATCTCTATCAAGCGATCCAGCTTGGCGCGGCGGGCTACCTGCTCAAAGACTTGGACGCCGAAGACTTGTTCGAATTGTTGATTGGCGTCGAGCGCGGCGAAGCGGTTGTCACGCGCGCGGTTGGCGCGCGGCTGTTCAAGTACGTTGCCGCCCCAACGCACGAAACACTCGGCGAAGAACCGCTGACCGAGCGCGAGGTGGAAGTCCTGCGCCTCGTCGCGCAGGGCGCAAGCAACCCGCAGATCGCCGACATGCTGACAATCTCGATCAACACAGTCAAAGTTCACTTGCGCAACATTCTCGACAAGCTGCGCCTCGACAACCGGACGCAGGCGGCGACCTACGCCGTCCGCTGTGGGCTTGTCCCGCGACCGGCAGGCGAGTCATCACTCGGCATCGACTGAGCAGCATCACGCGAACGCCGTTCGCCAAAAGAGGAGGGTCTAGTATGCAGGCAACGTTACCCTGCGCCGATCAGTTTATTGCCCATCACCTCGCCTACAGCTTCTTAGGCAAAGTGCTTTACGAACC
>JAEVZT010000333.1 GCA_023392115.1 Chloroflexota bacterium | reverse complement strand
TCGGGAAGATAGTCATAGGTGTCGGCGATCCGCATGTAGTGCTCGATCGCTCCCGACACGTCGCCGCCGACGAAACGCGTCCGCCCCTGTTCGAGCAGCGCGTCGCCGAACAGCGGATCAGTTGGGTAGGTGTCAACGATCGTCTGGAAGGCGGTCAGCGCCGCCGGCGTGTTGCCGATCTCGCGATACGCCTGCCCGAGCAGCAGGTACAGCTGCGCCGGAATGTCGCCAACGTTCTGCATCGAATGCGTGTTGAGCGCCTCGATCGCGCCCTGATAATCGCCGTAATTGAAGCTGACCTGTCCGCGCTTGTAGTTGTCGACGGCGCGCCCGTTCTCGACAAGCGTTTGCATCGCCAGATACGCTTCCGGGCGATCGGGGTAATTAGTATAGACGCGATCCATGCGGATAAGCGCGTCGTCGAGGTTCTCAGCACTAAGCGCAGCATTCGCCGCCAGCAGTTCGATTCCGGCGCGGTAGGGCGCGTTCTGCGCGACCGACAGGATCGCGTCATACTGGGCGATCGCTTCTTCGGGCTGACCGGCATTCAGGTAGACCTGCGCCACCCGCTCGCGCAGCGCGAGCTGCGGCACAAGATCGCGGCTGGTGTCTGATGCCCGCTGGTAGCTTTCGAGTGCTTCGGGCACTTGCCCAAGCGCAAGCTGCGCGTCGCCGATCCGTTCGAGCGCGTAGCTGTCGATCAAGTCGGAGCGCAGGTTCAAGTAGGTGCGGAAATCCTCGATCGCTTCTGCCCAGCGCGACGAACCGAGATAGGCATCGCCGCGCAGGAAATGCGCCTGTGGGATCCGCGAGTCGCTGCCGTATTGGTCAATGAACAGCGTCAGCGCCGACACAGCGTCCTCGAATAACCCCTCGCGCAGCGCCGCCTGCCCCATGCCGAACGCCGCCGACGAGCGTGCGTCCTGAGGCGCGCCGTCTTGCTGAAGCAGCAGTTGGTAGGTGTAGACGGCGTTCTCGTAGTAGCCATTGAGCAGGTAGCGGTCGGCAATTTGCAGAAGCACCGCCGGTTCGACGGTCGGCGTTGGTTCGGGGGTCGGCGTCGACGGCATTGCCGGTGTTTCGACTTGCCCAACGGTCTGAATGTTCGGCGTCAGGGTCGGGCTGGTTTCCACCGGCGCATTCAGGTTGCAGCCGGTAACGATCGCCGCGAAGACGGCGAGAACAAGCAAGGGCGTGTATTTCATCATAACAACGATTATGCTTTGGAAGCGAGGCAGGATCAATAGCCGAGTGCAGTTCACAGTCACAGTTCACAGCTTACAGTAAGAACCTGCTTGTACTTACTGTGAACTGTCGATTGTCAACTTGTTTCATTCCGGCGTCAGATCACCCGCCAGCCATGGCATCCCGTAGCCGATGACGAGATGCCCGGCTTCCGCCAGCGCCCGCCCCAGATCGGTCACGTCGCGGTACATCCACCAGTGATCTGCCGACGGCAGGATCACCACGCCGAAGTCTTCGACAACCAGTGCGCTCAACGTCCGCCGCGCGTAAGCGGGATGGCGGCTCACCTGTCCCGCGTTCGGGCTGTCACTGCGGATCAGCGTGACACGGAAGCGCGACGGCGCATCCTCGGCGTAATGCAGCAGCTGGAACTCGATAAATCCATACAACCCGCCGTCGAGCGGCTTGGCGAAGCGGAACAAGCCGCCCGCCCACTGAGTTACCCGTTCTTCGAGTTCATAACCCGCCGCGCTAAACGCCTGCCCGACGACGGTCATCAGGATCAACTTGAAGTAGTCGTGAGGGGATTGGGACATGGGAAAAAGTTCACAGTTTACAGTAGACAGTTCACATTTAAAGACGGATACAGCGCACAATAGGTGGCTGCACGCTGCAACGCTCTATCTCTTACTGAAGACTGCAAACTGTTTACTATGAACTATCCTCCTGCAAACTGCGCTCCAACGCCTCGCGCGTCGTCACCGGCAGCTTGCAGGCGAAATTCCGGCAGACGTAAACCGTCGGCTGATCGTCTCTGCGCGTGCGATAGCTCAACAGCGGGATCGCCGCTTCGCCTGTTACATCCTCGCGCGCCAGTGCCACGACCATGTTAGGTCGGTAGGGTTTGCGCACCGTGTCAAGCAGCGCAGATGTCGCCGCATCCGCCGGGTCGCCGACGACGGCGATTTCGACCACCCCGCCGACTAGCATGTCGACGGCGTTGAGCGCCTCACCGAACGCCTGTGGGAACTCGCGCATCGCCGCCGTCAGGATGCTCAACGAGCGCCGCGCCGCGTCGTCGTATTCGCCATTGCCCGTGTAGGCGACAAGCCGCAGCAGATCGCGCGCGAACATGGCGTTCCCCGACGGCATCGCGTTGTCCTGCAAGCTGCGCGGTCGCGCGATCAGCGCCTCGTGATCATCGCTCGTGTCGAAGAAGCCGCCGTCCGGCGCGCTGAAGTGGGCGAGCGTCGCGTCCGCCAGCCGCCGCGCCAGATCGAACCAGCGCTCATCAAACGTCGTCTGGTACAGTTCGAGCAAGCCGTCGATCAGGTTGGCGTAATCCTCAAGGTAGCCGTTGATCTTCGCCCTGCCGTCCTTGAACGTCCGCAGCAGGCGGTCGCCTTCGACGAGCAGATTGTCGGTCAGGAACGTCGCGCTGCGCACGGCTGCTCCGGCATAATCCTGCCGGTCGAGGACGCGCGCCGCCTCGCTCAAGCTGGCGAGCATCAAGCCGTTCCACGACGTCAGGATTTTGTCGTCCAAGCCGGGGCTGACGCGCTGCGTCCGCGCCGCATAAAGCTTGTCCTTGATCGCTGCCAGCTTGGCGCGCAGATCGTCGACGCTCATGCCGAGCCGCCCCGCGATCACGCTGTCCTCGTTCGGCACGTGCAGGATGTTGTGTCCCTCGAAATTCCCACGCGTCGACACGCCCCAGTATTCGATGGCGATCTTCGCGTCGTCGCCGAGCAGTGCTTCTAGCTCCGCCTTGCTCCAAACGAAGAACTTGCCTTCCTCGCCTTCGCTGTCGGCGTCGGTCGCGCTGTAGAAGCCGCCTTCGGGCGACGTCATCTCGCGCAGAATGTAATCGTAGATTTCTTCGGCGATCGTGCGGAAGAACGGATCGCCGGTGATCTGCCACGCGTGCAGGTAGACGCGGCTCAACTGCGCGTTGTCGTAGAGCATCTTCTCGAAATGCGGCACAAGCCAGATGGCGTCGACGCTGTAACGGTGAAAGCCGCCGCCAAGTTGATCGTAGATGCCGCCGCGCGCCATCTTCTTGAGCGTGTGCGTTACCATTCGTAGGGCGTCGCCGTTTCCGGTTCGCGCGTGATAGCGGAGCAGGAATTCAAAGTTCATCGCCTGCGGGAATTTCGGCGCGCCGCCAAACCCGCCGTGCGTCTCGTCGAAGTTCTGCGTCATGCGCTGGTAGGCAGCATCAAGCAGTTCGGAATTCAAGTCGCTCGGCGACCCGCCGATCGCCATTTTCTCGCGGTTGAGCGATCCGGCGACTTCGCCCGCAACTTTTTCAACCTGATCGCGGCGGTTGCGGTAGGCGTCGATCACGCCGTCCATGACCTGCTGGAACGACGGCATGCCGTAGCGCGGCTCGCGCGGGTAATACGTCCCGCCGTAGAACGGCTTGCCCTGCGGCGTTAAAAAGACGGTCATCGGCCAGCCACCATGCCCGCGCGTGAACGCCTGCACCGACTGCATGTAGATGTCGTCGACGTCCGGGCGCTCCTCGCGGTCAACCTTGATGTTGACGAACTGCTCGTTCATGATCCGCGCCGTCGCCTCGTCCTCGAAGCTCTCATGCGCCATGACGTGACACCAGTGACACGCGCTGTAGCCGACGCTCAACAGGATCGGCTTGTCTTCCGCCTGCGCGCGTTGAAATGCTTCTTCGCCCCACGGGTACCAGTCGACGGGGTTGTCGGCGTGCTGCACGAGGTAGGGACTGGTTTCGTTCGCCAGCCGGTTCATAGATGATTACTCCCCGCATTACGTTTAGCCGCTACCGGCTAATCTTGCCATACGGGGGTGCAAAAGACAAAAAGAGGGGAACAACCGACCAGTTCCGCCAGCGGGTAAAAGCCGCCGGCTGCAAAAAGTAAGACCGGCTAAAGCCGGCTGTTCAGCCCCGTTCACGGGGCTTTTTTCCTTCAGCCCGACCCTTGAGGGTCGGGCGGGCGTTCGCGCTACAACGTGCTGTGCTCTTCCTCGTTCACCTGCCAGTAACCATCAAGCCAGTCGATCAGCTTGCGCGAGACGTCGCCCGTCAGCCGCGCCGCCGCTTCGACGTGGTGCGGCGAGAAGGCGAACAGGCTGGTGAAGTGCTTCTGCGACACGCCGATCAGGTAATCGCGCTGCCAGCGCCCCTCGTCCCACAGGAATGCCGGTTCGCTGCGCTCGCCACGCATCTCCTGAAGCCAGTGCTTTCGGTCGCGGTCATTCAACCCGTTCAGGCTAAAACGCAGCGCGAGCATCGAATTGAGGATGAACGTGAACTGTGTCGCTTTCGACGGCGGGTCGAGGTGGACGACAAGACTCGCAGCGCCGTCCTGTGTGGAAATTGTGGCGACGGCGGAGCGCACCTTGACACCCGTCTCGCGGAAATAGATCAGCGACATCAACGGCATTTGTGGGAAGCGGCTCGACAGTTCTTTCGACAGGTCGATTTCGGCGTAGAAGTACGACTCCAGCAGCCAAGGAATCGGCTTGAGGTCGGGCGGTAGATGATCGCCGGCTGCGACCGAACTGATCGACTGCGGCACGCGGCGCTTGAAACCGGTACGCGATGGAATTGTCCGGTCGTCGTCGAATACATTGGAGTCGTCGTGAGTCATGCGCCCGCTTCCTCGTCTGCAAGTGCGTTCCATTATAGCCGAATCATGACGAATCGCCCCGTCAAGGCATAGCAGTCTGTGCCTGTGACTGGTTACAATCCGGCACGATATTTGTTGAAGACATGGGAGATATAGAATGGTTTTCTTACTTGGACTCGACATCAGCACCACCGGCGCGAAAGCCCTGATCATCGACGAAACGGGACGCGTCATCGCCTCGCACACGTCGCCGCAGCCGAT
>JAEVZT010000276.1 GCA_023392115.1 Chloroflexota bacterium | reverse complement strand
AACATCAGCCACGAACAGGCGCGCAAAGGCGGCTGCATCGAGTGTCTGGCGTGTGAGGTCGAATGCCATTTCCTCGGCAACCGCGGCGGGCGCATTTTCCTTCCGATTCAGGGCTTACCCGACGCAGGGCACAACCATGTCGATTCTGATTGATCCCGACAAGCGCGTCTTGGTGCAGGGCATCACCGGGCGCGAGGGCATGGCGCGGACGCGGCTGATGCGCGGTTATCACACGCAGGTCGTCGCCGGTGTGACGCCCGGCAAAGGCGGCGGCGATGTCGAAGGCGTGCCCGTGTTCAATACGGTGCGCGAGGCATTTGACGCCGTCGGGCAGATCGACATCAGCGTGTTGTTCGTCCCGGCGGCGCTGGTCAAGAACGCGGCGCTCGAAGCGATCGACGCCGGAGTCAAGCTGCTGGTGATCGTGCCTGACCGCGTGCCGATCTACGACGTGCTTGAAATCGACTACGCGGCGAAGGCTGCCGGCGCGGAATTCATCGGTCCGAACACGCTCGGCGTCCTCAGCCCAGATCGCGGCGTCTTGGGGTTGATGGGCGGGCAGGCGGCGAGCGCGCGCGACTGGTTCTTCCCCGGTCCGGTCGGCGTGACCAGCCGCAGCGGCGGCATGACGACCAGCACCGCCTACTACCTCGCCAGAGCCGGGATCGGCGCGTCGACCATCGTTCACGTCGGCGGCGACGCGATCGTCGGCATGCCGCACGCCGAAGTCCTCAAGCGTTTCGAAGCTGACCCGCAGACCGAAGCCGTCGTCATGTTCGGCGAGATCGGCACGTCGCAGGAGGAAACTGCCGCCGCGCTGATCGAGGCGAGCGGGTTCACCAAGCCGCTGATCGCCTACATCGGCGGCAAGGCGGCGAAAAGCGGGACGCGCTTCAGCCACGCCGGAGCGATCATCGAAGGCGATCGCGGCACCCACGCCAGCAAAGTCGCTCGCTTGCGCGCGGTCGGCGCGCACATCGTCGACTCGTTCGCCGACATCCCGCGCGTGACGGCGGAAGTCCTGAAAATGCGAAAGGTCGTGCCTGTGACAGAAAAACCCATTCCGAAGTCCGGTGGAGACGACCTGCACTGGACGACGGCGATCACAGAGATCAAGCCGAACGAAATCCGCCTGCGCGGGCGGCGACTCGACGAGTTGATGGGGCGCGTCACCTTCAGTCAGGCGATTTACCTTGCGCTGACCGGCGAACTGCCGTCTGAGCCTGTCGGTCGGCTGCTCGACGCGATCCTCGTCTCGTCGATCGATCACGGCGCAAGCCCGCCGTCGGCGCTCGCCGTCCGCACGGCGGTTAGCACCGGCGCGCCGATCAACGCGGCGCTGGCGGTCGGGCTGTTGAGCATCAACAAGCATCACGGCGGCGCGGTCGAGGACTGCATGCGCATGATCCGTTCGGCGCTCGAACTCGCCTATGAAGGCGAAATCTCGATTCAGGCTGCGGCGGACAAGATCGTCGCTGAAAAGCGCGCGGCAAAAGAACGGCTGCCCGGCTTCGGACACCGGATTCACACGGACGATCCGCGCACGGCGCGCCTGTTCGAACTGGCGAGGGAAGCCGGCGTCGCCGGGGATGGTGTCGCCATGATTCAGGCGCTCGCCGAAGCGTGGGCGGCGCAGTCGGGGCGGGCGCTGCCGGTCAACGTCGACGGGGCGATGGCGGCGGTGCTGCTCGACCTGCGCATTCCGGTTGAGCTCGGCAACGCGTTCTTCATGATGGCGCGCGTGCCGGGCTTCGTCGCCCATGCCTACGAGGAAATGACGCGCGAGCGCCCGATGCGCCGCATTCACCCGACCGATCACGAGTACGACGGACAACTATAGGATGCCTCAAGGAGTGATCGAAATGGCGAAACTGCTGTTGGTCGCGTCGACCTTGCTGCTGTTGGTGCTCGGAGTCGCGCCGATGCGCGGGCAAGGCGCGGGCAGCATCGTCCTTCGCACCGAGTTTCATTCCCCGACGCTAGAGCGCCCATATCAATACGGCGTGTATTTGCCCGCCGGCTACGAGGACTCCGGCGCGCGCTACCCGGTGATCTACCTGCTGCACGGGCGCGGCGACACGATGGACGCGTGGCTGAATGCCAGCGACCTGCTTGACGAGATGATCGCCAGCGGCGACATCCCGCCGATGATCGCCGTCATGCCCGATATGCCGTCGAGCGAACGCGCGGGCTACTACATCGATTCCCAGTACGAGGGGACGCTCTACCGCGCCGAGCCTGTCGAAAGCGCCTTCATCAATGACCTGCTGACGCACATCGACGCCACCTACCGCACGTACACCAACCGCGAAGCGCGGCTGGTCGGCGGCTATTCGATGGGCGGCTACGGCGCGATCCGCTACGCGATGGCGCACCCGGAGCTGTTCGCCGGCGCGTTGGTGCTCAGCCCGGCAGTCTACTATCCCCTGCCGCCCGCCGATTCGAGCACGCGCGAATTCGGCGCGTTCGGCAGCGGCGAGTCGCTGTTCGACGAGGCGATCTACGAAAGCCTGAACTATCCCGCCCTGATCGAGCCGCTGACCGAAAGCGGGCTGCCGCTGTCGCTGTTCATCGCCGTCGGCGATGACGAGTGGAAGAACCCGAATCCCGAAGACCGGATGCACGACCTCGACATGGAAGCGCACATGTTCTTCAACCACGTCGCGCGCGTGCCGAACGTCCGCTCAGAGTTCCGCGTCTACAACGGCGGGCACGACTGGGACGTGTGGCGGCGCGGCTTTGAGGAAGGGATGCGTTATCTGGCAGGTTTCATCAACACCGGCGACGGCGCGGAAGCTTCGCCGCTCGGCGGGACGCTGCTCGGCAGCCCCGGCGAGGATTACGCGGGCGGCGTCGCGGCGGCTGACGACGGGGCGGTTGTTCAAGCCCTGTCGGTCAGCCCATCGCCGGACATCGAGCCGCAGTTCGGCGAAATGGACGTCGCCGTGATCCGCTGGGGCGAAGGGCGCGCCCTGTGGACGCGGGTGCTCGGCACGCCGGCGACCGAACGCGCTTACGGCGTCGCGCTCGACACGCAGCAGAATGTGATCGTCGCGGGCTATACGAGCGGCGACCTCGACGGCGAGCATCCCGACAGCGGCGGTAATGACGCCTTCGCCGCCAAGCTGAGTCCCGAAGGCGAGGTGCTGTGGACGCTCCAATTCGGTGACGCGTCGGCAGCCGATCGCGCCTACGCGCTGGCGGTCGGCGACGACGACCGGATTTACGTTGCCGGTTATACGAGCGGATCGCTGGACGGCGACAATGCTGGCGACAAGGACATTTTCATCGCGCAGGTGACGCCGGATGGCGAAATCGTCTGGCTGGAGCAGTTCGGCGGCGCGGGCGAGGACAAGGGCTTGAGCCTTGCCGTCGACGGCGATACGGTTTACCTGTCGGGCGTCGCCGGTGTCGGGACGGCGCTGGCTGATCCGGTCGGCGACCTTGACGCCTACGTCGCCGCCTTCTCGACCGACGGCGAGCAGTTGTGGATCAACCAGTTCGGCAGCGACGGTTGGGACGAAGCCAATGGCGTCCACGCGCGCGACGGACAGGTTTATGTGACCGGATTCGTCAGCGGCGATTTCGGCGACCACGCGTTTGAAGGCGAGCGCGACATGTTCGTCGCCGTTTTCGACTCGGCGGGCGATCTCGTCTGGTCGGATCAACCCGGCACGCCGTTCAATGACAAGGGCGCGGACATCCGCGTTGACGATGACGGGCGCGTTTACGTGATCGGCTATTCCAATGGCAGTTTTGCCGGCAGCGCGGGCGAGTTCGACCTCGTGCTGCTGACGTACAGCGCGGCGGGCGAACGCGAATCGGTGAGGCAGATCGGTACGCGCGGTTTGGATGGCACGGACGAATGGACAGAGGAAAACCTGTCCATCGATCTGGACGGCGACCGCCTGATCATCACCGGAGTGACAACGGGCAGCATCGGCGAGCAGGCGAATGCCGGATCGTATGACGTGTTCCTGACCGATCTGCCGCTCGACGGCGAAGATTAATCACGCCAGATCGGCGGCGCAGCGAAAGCCGATCGTCGCGCAGCGATCCAAGCCGGGATACATGAGCAGGAACTTGTCGGCGAAGTCGTTCGGCTGCGCGCCGCCATCGGCATACCATTCTGATCCGTATGCCCGGTAGTACGATCCCCCTTTGAGTACAGCGAAGCGGGCGCGCCCATCGGTGCGCTCGCTTTCCGTCCACTCCCAGACGTTGCCGCACATATCGTAGCAGCCATACGGAGACCGCCCCTGTGGGAACATCGTGTCAGGAGTCGTCGCGACGTGCTGACCGTGATTGCAGGCGTCGGGCTGCCACACGTCGCCCCATGGATAGCGCCGCCCCTCGATGCCCTGCGCCGCGTGCTGCCATTCCGGTTCGGTCGGCAGACGCTTGCCCGCCCATGCTGCGTAGGCGCGCGCGTCTTCAAGGCTGACGTAGACGACCGGATGATCTTCCAGCCCGACCGGCGGCGCGCCTTCGTGCCAGTGGCGCAGAAAGTTTGCAGGCTGATCGGGCTGGTAGTCGGTCGCGCGCAGGAATTCGGCGAACTGGGCGTTCGTGACCGGCGTCAGATCGAGGGCATAGGGCGCAAGGTTGACCGGACGCGCCAGCGTCCATGGGCGGTGCAGGCTCTTGTAGCGCAGGTCGGGGTAGGTGACGCCGGGGACGTGGTAGAAGCCGCACTCGCGGACGGTGAACGTGACCTTCATTTCGAACTGCTGCGCCGGAATGGCGACCATCCCCGCCGGCAGTTGATCGGGCTGGCAACGCGCGGTTTCGAGGGCGGGACGCAGCGTTTCGGTGACGACCGGCGGCGTCGGGTCGAAATTCGTGCGCCGGTTGATCTCGACTTGGCGGGCGAGGAAGGCGGCGAAGTCGGGCGTTTGCTCTGGCGACGCCAGAAACGCGCCGATCCCGCG
>JAEVZT010000179.1 GCA_023392115.1 Chloroflexota bacterium | reverse complement strand
CCGAGAAGCTGCGGCTTGACTGTCAAGGTAAGCGACAAGTCTGGGCTGGCGTTGGCGTTGAGGATGTCTGGTACGGGGCAATGGGCGCAGTCTTTCGCACGCCACGGGAGCGATTTGGGGTTTGCCGCGATCAGCCGGCATTCCCGCACGTCACGTCCCCGGTTATAGTCAGCGTAGTAGAATTTACACTCTTTGCCTGCGGGTGTACGCATCGACTTCGGGTTCTTCCATCAATATTTCGCCCATGATAGCACATCACGCGCGGCGTTAAAACGCTGATTCAGGTCGACGAACCCTTTTCCAACCACGCAACGGATGCCGCCGGCAGCCCATTCAGCGGACCATACTGCACCGTGCAGTCCGGCAGCGATTCGAGGAAGGCACTGCCGTAGCTCTTCGTGTGGACGCGGGCGTCAAAGATGGCGACGATGCCACGATCGGTCTTGGTGCGTATCAGGCGTCCGAAACCCTGACGGAAGCGCAGGATGGCGTCGGGCAGGGTGAAGTCGTTAAACGAGTCGGCATACGTTTCCGAACGGGCGGCGAAGACCGGCTCGGTCGGCACGGAGAACGGCAGGCGCGTGATGACGAGGGCGCTCAACATCTCGCCCGGAATGTCGACGCCTTCCCAGAAGCTGCGCGTGCCGAGCAGGATCGCCTTGTCCGCCGACTTGAAGCCGTCGAGCAGCGCCTGACGGCTCGTGCCGTCGCTCTGGTCGAAGACGGCGATGTTGCCGAGCGCGAGTCGCGGCGCGATCGCCTGCGCGGTCTGGCGAAGCTGTGTGTAGCTCGTGAACAGCGCCATCACGCGCCCGTTGAGCGCCGCCGTCAGCTCGATCAAGCCGCGCTCGATCGCCTGCTGGTAGCGCTGGCGGTCGTTCGGGTCGGGCATGTCATTCGGGATGTAGAGCAGAGTCGACTCGCGGTAGTTGAACGGCGACCCGACTTCGATCGGGATGACTCCGTCGGCATTCAGGCGGCTGCGGATGTAGTCGAAGCTGCCGTGCGTGCCGAGCGTCGCGCTCGTCAGGACGATCGACTCCTTGGCGTGCCACAGGTGATCTTCAACCATCGCGCCAACATGCAGCGGCGCGCTCTGGAGCGACAGATTCTCGGCGTCTTGCCCGACGCTGATCCAGTAAACCGTATTCGCGTCCGGCGTCGTGAAGAAGCGCATCAAGTGAGCGTGAACCTCTTCCAGATAGCGCCCCGCGCTTTCGGTGCTGCTGACGAGTTCCTCGTAATCGGGGATGTTGTGCGTTTCGAGCTTTGTCAGCGCGACGGCAAGCTGGTGCATCGCCTCGCTGAGCGCCTCGAAGAACTCGGCAAGGACGCTCCACGCTGCCTGTACATGGGCGAACCCGGGCTTTGAGCGAACCACATCAGTAACACGAATCTGAGTCGTATAGTCCGACTTGCCGATGTTCAGGTCGCCGAGCAGCCCGCGAATCGTGTCGAACAGCCGGATGACGTGCGTTTCCATCGTCGCGGCGGCGTCGCCAACTGTGGCGATGTAGCTTGCCAGCTTGCGGCTGTCCTTCTCCGGCACGGCGGCGCTCACGCTCACCAGCAGGTTGCCGAGCAATCCGCGCCGCACCCCGCCGAGATCGGCAAGGCGGCGCAGCAGCGTCGGCGCGTCGATACGGAAGCTCAAGCCGCCGGTCGTCGCTTCTTCGAGGTGATGCGCCTCGTCGATGACGAGATAGCGATAGTCGGGCAGGACGCGGTTGTCGGACAGCGCGTCGGAAATCAGCAGGGCGTGATTGACGACGAGGACGTGCGCTTCTTCAGCCGCTTTGCGCGCCTTGTAGAAGGGGCAAGCGCCGTCCATGACCGAACGGCAGCGGTCGAGCGTGCAGCCTTCATCTTCGGCGCTCAGTCGCGCCCATGTGATGTTCTCTTCCGGTCCGCGCAGGGTGATTTCGCCGCGATCGCCGGCGCGGCTTTCGAGCAGCCAGACGAGGATTTTCGCCAGCGTCCGCAGCTCGTCGACGCTCGTCGGGCGGCGGCGGCGCACCGTCGCGAGGCGGCGCGGGCACAGGTAATTGGCGCGCCCCTTCATCACGGCGGCGTTCACGTCGACGCCGAGCGCGTCGCGGACGGCGGGCACGTCTTTGAAAATCAACTGCTCTTGCAGGTTGATCGTGTTCGTCGAGACGACCACGCGCTCGTTGTTGTGCAGCGACCAGTAGATCGACGGCACGAGATAGGCGATCGACTTGCCCGTTCCCGTGCCCGCTTCGACCATGACGTGTTTCGACTCGTTGAAGGCGTCGAGGATGGCGTATGCCATGTCGA
Organism: Chloroflexota bacterium; assembly: GCA_023392115.1. Classification (GTDB taxonomy): domain Bacteria; phylum Chloroflexota; class Anaerolineae; order Aggregatilineales; family Phototrophicaceae; genus Flexifilum. The sequence continues at coordinate 5,648 of JAEVZT010000179.1, read as the reverse complement.
TCTGCTGCTGGCGGCGCTCGTAACCGGGCAAGTTCTGATCGAGCTTTCCGTCCTCGCCGAACGCCTCGCCGATCACGCTCGCGTCGAGCGGTTCGGGTTCTTCATTCGGACGCAGCGGCGCGCGGTCGGCGCGGTCGGGTGCGAACAGCTCGACGCTGTCAACCGATTCAGCATGTGCCGCGCTTTCGAGCAGCGCGGCTTCGAATGCCGGACGCGCGTCCCAGCGCAGATCAGCCGACGCCTCGACGATCTCGCGCAGCGTGCCGAAGGGCAGGGCACAGGCTTTGTTCCACAGCATCCAGTAGAGGTAAGCGGTTGCACGGGCGTCGTACAGGGCGCGGTGCGCCGACTCGATGTCGAAGCCCATCAGGCTGGTCAGGCTGGTCAGGTTGTAGCGCGGCGCGCTCGGCAGCAGCACCGACGCCATTTCATACGTGTCGAGGCGTAAGTTGTTTTGCAGCACACCCTGCGCGTACAGGAAACTGGCGTCGAAGCCGACGTTGTGACCGACCCAAGGCGAGCTGCCGACAAAGGCTTTCAATTCAGGAAGCACGGCGGCAATGCGCGGCATGCCGACGAGGTCTTCATTTCGCAGCCCGGTCAGTGACGTCACCAGCGGCGGCACAGGGCGACCGGGATCGACAAGCTGCGAGTATTCGGCGATGATCTCGCCGTCCTTGAAGCGAACCGCGCCGATTTCGATGATCTGATCGTGCGAGGGGTCGAGTCCGGTGGTCTCTAGGTCGATGGCGACCAATTCGCCGCGCATAAGCGTGCTCCGTTCCAGAGTCGGGAATGCCCCCGCTCGCTTTGATGTGAGGGTGCAGTCAACACCACTGCACCCTCATGAGGGGATTCGTTCGGCTTACTCGCCTTCGGGCGTGGCTTCGGCTGTCGCTTCGGGCATGCTTTCGGCGGCGGTTTCGTCGTCGGTCGCTTCGGGCGTCGCTTCTGGCGACTCGGCGCTTTGTTCAGCGTCGAGGAGTGCCTGCGCGAAAGTGTCCTGAAGCGACTGGCGCAGGCTAGCAAAGTCGGCAAATGTCAGCCCGACAATGCCCGCGTCTCCCAGCAAGCCGTACTGCGCGTCACTGGCGGCGTACCATAGGAACGCCTGCACGTCGGGACGGGCGAGGGCGCTGTTGTTGACGAGCAGCGTCAGCGGACTCGCGATTGGGTAGCTGCCATCGGCGACACTTGCTTCTGACGGCTCGACGCAGCCACTGCCGCCGTCGACGCTCACCAGCGCGACATTCGCCTGATTGTTCGTCAGGACGTCCTGATACTCGCCCCAACTCATGTAGGTCAGCGCGCCTTCGACGTTGGCGACGGCTGCCGCGCGGTAGAGCGGATCGGCGTTCAGTTCAACGTCGACGCGGTTGACCCCATTCGCGCCAACGGTCTGGTTGATCAGCAGGTCGGTGAAGACCGATGTCGTCGAGGGTGCGAACAGCGTCATTTCGGTTTCGGGGAACGCTTCGTCGACCTGATTCCACGTCGTCACGGTATCGGTCGACGCCGCGCTCCAGATCGTCGCAAGCTGATCGGTCGTCAAACAGGTGAGGTAATCACTGGCGGCGTTGGCGACGAGGACGACGGTCTGGCTGCCGAGCGCGACCGGAGTCGGCGTGATGTTGTTGGCGGCGCAGTTGTCCTGCTGTTCCTGCGACAGCTCGCCCGTCACGAGGGCAATATCGATCTCGCCGTTGCACAGGCGGCGCACGCCCGCGGGTTCACCTTCATATGCCGGGGCGACGGTCACGGTGGGATATTGGGCTGAGAATGCTGTCGTCAGGGCGTTGACGTATTCCGCGCCCGATGCCGAACCGCCGACGTTGACCAAGCCGCTGACCGTCGATGGAATCGTATAGTCGATCGCGTCGGCGCTGAAGGCGCGTCCGGTCTGCGTTTCGCTCAGGATCGTGCTGTTCATTGCGGCGGCGTTCGCCGTCGGCGCGACATGTCCGGCGGCTTCCACCGCCGCCGCGCCCGCTTCACCAACCAGCGCGTTTAAGAAGTCTGACGCGGTCGTTTCAGCCGAATTGGCGTAGACGAACAGGCGCTGTCCGCCGCTGTAGGTGCGGCTTTCGACAGACTCCGCCGAAGGGGCGGCGCAGCCAGCCTCACCCGCGTTGAGGTCGAGAATTTTAACCGACTCGCCCGCCGCTTGTGCCGCTGCCAGCGGGACGACGCCGATGGCGCCCGCGTCGGCGCTGACAGCGCTGATGATTTCATCCGCGCTGGCGAGCGCGTTGACATCGCTGCGGATGCCGACGCCCTCGACAACCGCGTCGAGCAGGGCATACGCCAGCGTGTCGCGCGTCGGGGCATAAACCGTCAAAGCAGTGTCATTAAAACTTGGATTGATCTGGTTCCAGTTGGTATTTTGTCCCTGTGCGCTCGGCGCGAAAACCGCGTTGAGCTCGCTTCCGGTAAGGCACTGGGCGAATGTGTTTTCGGGGCTGCCGATCACGGCGGCGATATTGTGACCGACGAGCAGTTCAAGATAGGAAACGCTAAGGCTGGCGCAGGCGGCGTCTTCTTCCGCCGAAATTGGGCGCGTGGCGGCGACGAGATCGGCTTCACCGGCGCAGAAGACGCGGAAGCCCTCGTCGGTGCCGGTCACGTTGACATTCAACGCCGCGTCGACTTCGGACGCAACCGTTTCGAGCAGCGGCGTCACGATGCTCGATCCGACAACGTCAAGCGACGCATCATCCTGAGCAAACACAAAAATCGGGGTCAGCAATAGCGCGAGCAGGGCGAGAATCCCGACCCGGCGCGGGAGAAATCTCATGAGTGGTTGCTCCTTGATGCCGTATAATTAAGTAGCCGCACTCATTGTACCTTTATGCACAGGCTTGTCCAGACGGATTTTACTGTAGGAAGTGTATGCGACAGCAAGAAACCGTGTATGAGATGGTTGGCGGCGAGCCGGTGTTCAAACGGCTTGTCGATGAGTTTTACGCGCGGGTCGAAGCCGATCCGCAGCTGCGCCCGATGTTCCCTGACGATCTCGAACCGGGGAAACGCTGGCAGTACCTGTTCTTGATGCAGTTTTTCGGCGGACCGAACCAATACGCCGAAGAACGCGGGCATCCGCGCCTGCGAATGCGTCACATGCCGTTTCCGATTGACGATCGCGCGCGCGACCGGTGGCTCGAACACATGCTCGCGTCGATTGACGCCGTCGGGATCGCTGAACCGGCGCGCGGCATTATGCGCGAGTATTTCGAGCGCGCCGCGACGCACATGATCAACCATTGGAACATACAGCCTTGAAAATCGAGAAGCACCAGCCAGCACCTGCGCTCGCCTACCGCCTGCTTGAACGCCTGTTGTCGCTGCCGCGCATAGCGCGGATTGGGCTGGCGGGCGTTTTCGCGCTCGCGCTGACGCTGCTGCTGATTCCGGTCATCGACGGCATCTATCTGGAATACTTTTACAGCCCCGACACGCGCGATGTCGCCGCTTACGTCGCCGCCGCGATTGGTGTCGTCATGTACCTGATCGGCTGGCGGCTGATCGTCGGCTTTGCCGGCGAAAGTCCTTGAGTGAACCGGGCTGTATTGTGGTACGTTTGTTTTAGCGCCGCCGTTTCGCTGATCGCGCTGGCGCTGTTTATCTACGGAGCCGCCGCCGGCGCGCAGTAACGACGAGGAAGTTCATGCCCTACCGCCCGATACTCCTTTTGTGCGCGCTGGCGTTGATGCTCGGCGCCTGCGCGCAAGCCCAGCCGACTGCCGTCCCGACAAACCCCGCGCCGCTCGACTCAGCGCCCGCTGCGACGACGACCGATTCCCCGACCGCTACGCCGCTGCTGCGCTCGACGCTGCCGCCGACGTGGACGCCGAACTGGACGGAGACGCCGATCGTGCCGACAGGAACGTTTACGATGACGCCTGAGCCGACCGTCGACATCACGGCAACCTACTTGATCACCGCGCCGACACTTGAAGTCTGCGCCAACTTTGGCGAGGACATTGAGCGTAACAGTCTGACCTTCCCGATCAACACAGATCCACAGGTGTACTGGACGCCAGTCGAAGGCGCGGCAATCTACCGCGTGACGCTCCACAACGCGGCGGGCGACGTGCTCGCCGACAGCTTCAGCGAGGCGCCGCCCGCCAGTTTCGACGCCGGGTTGTTTGAGCTTGACACTAACTATTTCTGGGAAGTGCGCCCCTTCAGCGGGACAGGCGTGCAGTTGTGCGTTCCGCGCGGGGCGCTGCTAACGCCGGTCATCCAGTAGGCGGCTGCGCGTCACGCTTGAGGACGTACTGCTCGAAGGCTTCGGCTGTCCACGGCAGCGCCGGCTTGAAGAAGTGTTCCCAGATCGTCTCGGCATAGACGCGGATTTCGTACTGCGCGTCGGATGCGATCCGCAATCTGATCCAATTCATCAGGTTGAGCGCGTCGACGGCAACCATCCACGTGTAGTAGACGCTGAAGCCGGGCAGGAACAGCCGCGCCATCTCGCGCGAGACGCCCGCGTCGATCGCCTGCCGGTAGAGGTCATAGCCCTGATTGTAAAACGCGAGCAGCTTCTCGGTCAGCGCCTCGCCGATCTCAGGCTCGACTTCACCTTCGCTCGCCTGTTTGTTGCTCTTTGACTGCCTGCGCCAGACGCTCGGCACGTAGAAGTCATTCTCGTCGAATGGGGTGTAGCGTCCCGACTGCGAATTGACGCTCTGGTAATGAAACGTCCGGTGACGTATCCACTGCCAGTAGGTGACAACCGGCGCGTGAACGCGGAACTTGAACTCGACCTGCTCAAATGGGCTGGTATGCTGGTTGCGCAGCAGGTAGAACAGCAGCTTCTTGTCGGCTTCTTCACCTTTGCTCTCGCCTAAGAAGCTGACGCGCGCCGCGTTGACGATCGCCAGATCGCCGGAGACGCCGGTCGCGGGGTGCGGCATCATGTCGACCAACTCGACGAAGCCTTTGTCGAGGACGTGAACGTGCTTGCCGATCAGAGCTTCCGACATGAATAAACCTCTTTCTAGATGAAGTATTGAAGCGCGCGCCTCATGCGCTCGTCAAAGTCTTTCGGCGCGTCCGGCGGGATCGACTGGAGCGCCGCCTGCGCCTCGGCGATGCTGTAGCCGAAGCCGATCAGCGCGTCGAGCACGTCGCGGTCGACATCGCCGGCACTGCTGGCGGCGATAATCCCGTCCGCGCCGCGCAGTTTATCCTTCAGTTCAAAGACGATCTTTTCAGCCATCTTCTTGCCGACGCCGGGAATGCGCGTCAGCAGTTCGGGCTGACCGCCAGCAACGGCATTTCGGAGCGTGTCGATGCTCGTATTGCTCAAAATCGACATCGCAAGCTTGGGTCCAACGCCGCTGACGAGGATTAACTTGTCGAACACGTCGCGCTCGGCAATCGACGTGAAGCCGTAAAGCGTGATCGAGTCTTCGCGGACGATCATCTGTGTGTGCAGGTAAATGTCGTCGCCTTCGCTCTTGACGAACGATCCGCGCGGCACGAATAACTTGTAGCCGATGCCGTTCACGACCACGACGACGTGATCGGGCTGGATCGCCGCGATTTTCCCTTCTAGACTGGCTATCATGATTGAGCCTATAGAGCGTTGTAACGCGAAACGTGAATGTCGGTGATGGCGATGGCGAGCGCGTCGGCGGCGTCGT
>JAEVZT010000158.1 GCA_023392115.1 Chloroflexota bacterium | reverse complement strand
GGCTGCGACAATGTGTCGAGCAGCGGCGCGCCCTGCTTGTTGACGCGTTTCATCTGCGCGAAGTAGGTCGGCGTTTCCGGCTGACCGTCGAGCAGCCAGTTGACGAACGCGTCTTCGTCGTCGAACTGGAACGCTGGATTGAACCGCTTCTCATAGCCTAGGGTGCTCGACGGGATGGCGCTCAACGCTTTGCCGCAGGCGCTCCCGGCGCCGTGACCGGGCAGGATTTGCAGGTAGTCGGGCATGGCTTTGAAACGCTGGATGTTGCGGAACTGCTGGCGCGCGCCCCCTTCGCTCGTGTCTTCGAAGCCGCCCGCCGTTTCCAGCAGATCGGGGCGTCCGACGTCGCCGACGAACAGGCAGTCGCCGGTGATCAGCGCCATCGGTTTATCCGCTGCCAGCGTATCGGTGATGGCGAAAATCAGGTGTTCGGGCGTGTGTCCCGGCGTGTGGATGGCGTCGATCCGTATGTTGCCGAGCATCCAGTGATCGCCGTCACGCAGCAGCACCGCGGATCCATTAGCGAAGGCGTATGACCAGTCCTCGCCGCCCATGCCGCTCAAATACATGCGCGCGCCGGTCTTGGCGGCGACTTCGCGCGTCCCGCTGACGAAATCGGCGTGGATGTGCGTTTCGGTCACTTGCGTAATGCGCAGGTTTTCTTCCTGCGCCGCTTTCAGGTACGGCGTTATATCACGAGCCGGGTCGATCACCAGCGCCTCGCCTGTCTCTTGACAGCCGATCAGATAAGCGTTCTGCGCCAGCGCGCGGTCGTAGAAGGTTTTGAGCAGCATCGTCCGGGACTCCTGAACCACACACCCCTAACTATACCCAAAAATGCAGCGTGTTCGTCAGACAACGCATGGCTGTTCGTGGGTGTAATTTGTCCTGTCATCGAGATAGACGTATTGTAACATGGAGTACGGGTGTGAAATGCGTAAAGATTGGGACGGGAAGTGAATCGGGGCTGGCAGAGGCAGGCTAGGGGCGACAGCTGCGACGGAAAACCCCTCACCCCCTGCCCCTCTCCCCCGCAAGCGGGGAGAGGGGCGAAAAACACGGCGCTGGTTGCGCCCCTGCGCAACCAGCGGTTGCCGCGAATATCGGGGAGAGGTCGGGGGTGAGGTATGACGGCGGAGCGCCTTACGGTAGTATGCGGTACAGGATGCGCGTGAGGTTCGCCATGATGAAGCTGTAGACCCAGTATGCCGAAAGCAGGACGGCGTGCTGTCGGATGGTGAAGCGCGTCGGTCCGGCGCGTAAGCCGAGCAGTGGCGCGAATACCTCGTCCGCCAGCCACAGGCGGATGCCCATGAAGAAGCCGCCGGCGATGTCGCGCGGGCGTGTCGTCGTCCGCGTCCCGCCGTAGACCATGCCGATCAGGATCAGGTACGCCCATTCGGCGATGTCGCCGAGCAGTTCGCGCGTCTCACCGTAGCGCGGCGCTTTCCCGGCGAGGTTGGTGTAGACCACGCGCCCCGCGACCTGCATCGTCGTTTCGCCTTCATCGTAGCGCGGTTTGACGAAGGCGCGCTTTTCCAGCGGGTCAATCCGCCCATCGCTGATAGCGGGGCGCAGCACGAACGGGAAATAAACCGGGACGATCTTGCGCGTGTAGTAGCGCATGGCATACGCGCCGACCGCGCCGCCGATCAGCCCGATCAGCGCTGCCTTGCGCCGATCCAGCCGACCCGAGCGAAGTTTCGCTGCCTGACGCATGTATTCCCCGATAGCTTCCGATCGCTCGCGTGTGGAAACGTTCGGCATTGGCTCGTACATCGGCGCTCACCATTTCAATTGACATGACAATGTGCGTCTAGCATAACACAGGCTGAGGCAATTTAGGTGAACGGGGGATGAAAAAAGGGGCGTTCAGCCCCCTTGTTCGATGAAGTTCAGCGCCGTAATGTTCTCGGCGCAGTTTGAGCGCGTCTCCACGGTATAGACCGGCGAGATCGGGCTGCCCATCTCGTCAAGGAGCTGGGCGACATACTCGGCGTCAGCCGCGACCGTTCCAATCTGAAGCTCGAAGCCGCCGGGACCGGTGCCGAACGAACTGCCGGTAGCGATGGTCTGGTCGATCGCCTCGCCGACGATGCGAACGCCATAGCCGTTGATGGCATTCCCGTTCGCGTCCCTGACAGAACCGGCGATGCTCGACCAGCGGCAGCCGCCGCGTCCTTCAGGATTGGTAATGTAGTGCGGCTGCCCGCGTTGAAGCGCAAACGGATAATCGACAGCTTCGCCCGGCGGCGTGCCTTCTGGCGTGCTGAAACCCTCGACAAAGATTGGTGTCTCGGTCGGCGTCTCGGGGATCGGCGTTTCGGTCGGCGGTCGCGTCGGCAGCGGCGTCCGGCTCGGCGTGTAGGTCTGGCTCGGCGTGAAGGTCGGCGACGGCTCAAGTGTCGCCGTGACCATCAGCGGCAGCGGCGTCGGAGGCGCGAGCGGGTTGAGCGCCGAATACGGGTACTGCCAGATGTAGCCGAAATAGGCGATCACGCCGCATGTCGCCAGCATAAAGTGCAGCGTCAGCACGTTGTACG
>JAEVZT010000157.1 GCA_023392115.1 Chloroflexota bacterium | reverse complement strand
AGTAGGATGAGCAGCAGCAGCAGGTTGCGCCCGGGAAACTTGAGCCGCGCGAACGCGTAGCCGGACATGCTGATGGTGAATACCTGAACGGCGAGCGTGCCGATGACAAAGATGAGCGAGTTCAGGTAGTGCTGGGTCCACGGCGCGATCTGCCATGCGCTCTGATAGTTCTCAAGGGAAATTGTCGAACCGAAAAAGATGTTCCCGTTCGTGATTGGATCGCGTTCGGGTCGAAAGCTCATCAGCACGCTAAAGAGCAGCGGCAGCATCCAAATGACGGCGATCGTAGCGATCGCGACATCTGCCAGACGGGCGGAAGCGGGGCGCGCCATTTTCATTCGTCGTTTCTCCGCTCGAAGACGACAAAGTTGGTGACTGTGAAAACGAGCAGGATAAGGACGAGGATCACCGTCATCGCGTTGATGTACCCGGCATTGCGGCGTTCCTGAATATTCTCGAAGATGTAGTAGAGGATGAGGTTAGCGCGCACGCCCGGTCCGCCTCTCCCCAATGCCTGCAGCTGCTCGACGGTCTGAAACCCGAACGTGAAGGCGATCACCATGATAAAGAGCGTCGTGCGGCGCAGCAGCGGCAGCGTCAGGTGATAAATCTGCTGAACGACAGTCGCGCCTTCAATTTCAGCAGCTTCGTAAATGTCACGCGGGATGTTTTGCAGCCCTGCTAAGTAAAAGATCATGAAGTAACCGACTTGTTTCCAGATGTTGACCAGCGTAACTGACGCCAATACCAGATTCGGGTTACCTATCCAATTCTGACCGGCAAGACCGAATGAGCGAAGGATCGTGTTGAGCAGCCCAACGGTGTCTGAGAAGATGAACGCCCAGATGCTCGCCGCGCCGATCAAGGGCAGCAGGGTGGGGTAAAACAGTCCGAAGCGCCAAATGGCAAGCCCACGCACTCGGCGGTTGAGCAGCAGCGCGAAGACCAGCGCCAGCGGCACGCTGACGATGACCGTCGCAAGCGTGAACGCGAGCGTGTTGCCGACGATCTGCACGAAATTCGCGCCGATGTAATGTCGTGGATCGAATAGGTCGATGTAGTTTTGCAGCCCGACAAATTCTGCCTCACCTGTCGCCATGCGCGGAGGTCGGTACAGGCTGCCGAGAACGGACTGCGCCGCGGGCCAGAGCGTGAACAGAAAGACGAGAATCAGCGTCGGCGCGACGAGCAGGTATGGAAACAGAAGCTGCGTGATGGGCTTGCGTGGCGGCTTCACCAAGCGCGTGTGAGGGACAGCAGAATGGGCGGCACTGCCGGGCGTGTGCATGAGGTTCTCGCTCAGTGCTAGGGGGCGAGCGGCGGCTTGTTGAGCGTGTCCTTCAACGCCCGCCAAGTCGCCGCAGCTTCCCACGCCTGCTTACTGGTATTCAGCCAGCAGCGAGTCGATCTGGCTCTGGGCTTCCTCGAGGGCGGCGTCAATGTCCGTCCGTTCACCGGAAATAATGCTGTCGAGCGTATTGTTGATGATGTTTTGAATATCGATAACGCGGTAGGACGTGAATTCCTGACCGCTTACGTCGAGCTGATCGCGGGCAACGGCGTACTGCGGACGTTCTTCGACAAGACTCAGCAGCGTCTCGGTGTCCCACGCGCTGTTCGTCACGGCGATGTAGCCGGTGTTCGCCGTCCAATCAGCTTGGATTTCAGCCGACGACAGGAATTCGATCCAGCGGCAGGCAGCGTCACGCTCTTCAGGTGACGTGTTGGCGAAGAGGTAGAGATTGCCGCCGCCCGTCGGCGTGCCGTAGCCGGTGCCGTCCTCGCCCGCAGGTCCCGAAGGCAGGTAAGCGGTGCCAACCTCGAAGTCCGCGTTTGCAAGGATGTTCGTCAACGTGCCGGTGGTGTGGTAAATCATCGCCGCTTGACCGCTCGTGAAGGCGGTTGGTGTATCGCCCCACGCGCTGCCGCCGGCTGGCATCACGCCGTACTCAACGCCGAGGTCGACGAGGAATTGCAGGGCATCGGCAATTTCCGGCGTGTTGAAGTTCACCTGTGCCGGCGATCCACCGCCGAGCGGTGAACCATTCGCCATCGCAAAGCTCTCAAAGATCCAGATCGGGAAACCACCGGCAACGGGGATCAGCAAGCCCCAGCGCTCTCCGGGGATGTTCAACTGCTGCGCGTATTCCAACAGTTCGTCGCGGTTGCGCGGCGGCTGTTCCGGGTCCAGCCCTGCCTGCTCAAACAAGTCTTTGTTGTAGTACAGAATAGGCGTGCTGCGCTGGAAGGGGATCGACCAGATAGTCCCTTCCTCGTCCATGCTGTTCGCCATAAACGCGGGGAAGAAGTCGCCGAAGTAAGCTTCCGAATTCTCCGCCCCTGCGAAGCACTCCTCAACCGGAACGACGTAACCTTCTTCGGCAAGGCTGTAAAGGTCGGTCGAGAGCAGAACGCCGACATCGGGACCGGCGCTGCCGCCCTGAAGCTCGGTCTGAATCGCCTGCCGCGTGTCGGTATAGCTTCCCGTATAGACCGGATTGACATCGACACCGGGATTGGCTGCCTCGAACTGCTGAGCGTAGCCCTCCATGATCTCGTTGATCGGTGCGTCCACCGCCGTTGGATAATAGAAATCGAGGGTAATCGCGTTCTCCTGAGCGTAGCCGGATGTGGCAATCAGGAAAAGCGCGATCGCGAAGAAGAGCAGGAACCGCTGTCTTGGAAGAACAGACTTCAACATCCTAGCACTCTCCTATTACCTAAAATATTCAGTTTCAGGCGCGATGCAGAAATCCTAGACTTGATCATACTTGATGTCGGCTCAACTGCGCAAAATCGAGGAGCGGTTCCGTCAACCACGCGTTATGCTTGGGGGCGTAGTAGGAAGGAGAGAACCATGAAACGTCTACTGATCATGCTGCAAGTCTTGCTTCTGCTGATGGCACCGGCAGCGTATGCGCAGACCGGTGCTCCAGAGCGAATTCGCTTCCAGACAGGGGCGACCAGCGCGCAGGTGACGGGACAGGTTTCAGGTGGGCAGAGCAACAGCTATGTCCTGTATGCAGCTGCCGGTCAGATCATGCAGCTGATTGTGAACAGCGGTACGCTCACTGTCGTCTCACCGTCCGGCGAGCCGCTGGTGCGGGGAACGGCGACGGCGCAGCCCGTTCAGTTCTTCAGCCAGACGCTGACTGAAAGCGGCGACTATCAAATTCAAGTTTCTGCGCCCGCCGGAGCCGGCAGCGTGACTTACACCATGAACGTGACGATCACGGGCGAACCTGACCGATCGACGTCCGCCGAACGCATTCGCTTCCAGCCGGGAACAACCGGCACGCAGGTGACAGGACAGATTTCTGGCGCGGCGGAAGACAGCTACGTGTTCCATGCGTTCGCAGGACAGACGATCCAAGTGGACGTGGACAATGCCTATCTATCGCTGGTGTCACCCACCGGGCAGCCGCTAGCGCGCGCCCAGTCCGGCGCGCAAAACGTCAACCTCGTGCTGCCGGAGAGCGGCGACTACAGCCTGCGCGTCGCGCTGCCCGTTGGCTCGGCGAGCGTGACGTATACCATGAACGTGAGCATCACCGGGTCTGCCGGTGACATTACTGCCAGCGAACGGATCCGCTTTGCGCGCGGGGCGACGAGCACCCAGCTCGCGCGACGGATCGCGGTAGACAATGAGGTCGACAGCTACGTCCTCGAAGCTTTTATCGGGCAGACGATGCAGGTGACCGTGGATAATGCTTATCTCACGGTCGTGTCGCCGTCCGGCGAGCCGCTGGCGCGCGCTCAAACCGGCGCGCAGAACGTCAACCGGGTGCTGCCGGAAAGCGGCGACTACATCGTTCAGGTTTCAGTTCCCGCCGGCTTCGCGCCGGTCAGCTATACGTTAACCGTGACAATCACCGGCGAACCAGACAGGTCAACCTCAACTGAACGGATCCGTTTTCAGCCGGGCACGTCGAGTACTCAGGTCGTGGGGCAATTAGTCGGGGGAGCGGAAAACAGCTATCTCTTGCACGTGCTTGCCGGACAGACGATGTCGCTGACGGTAGATAACGGCACGTTGACGGTCGTGTCGCCGTCGGGTGAGCCGTTAGTGCGCGGGACGGTGACTGCGCAGCCCGTGCGCAGCTTCAGCCGGACGCTCACGGAAACCGGGGACTATCAGGTTTCCGTTTCCGCCCCTGCCGATGCCGGCGTAGTCAACTACGTTCTGAACGTCTCCATTCCCCGCTAAGCGAACGCAAGCGCGTTCAGAATGCGAAAGCGGCAGAGTGGTTTGCCTCTGCCGCTTTCAACCTGCATGTTTAGAACCTGCTTTGCCGCGACTACCCCGGCAGTTCGGCAATAATAATGACGCGAAGCCCTATCAAGAGAAGGAACAGAATCAGCAACCCCGCCACGAGCCAGTCGAGCCGCTGGCTGCGCCGCACGAATTTCTCGCCGCCCTGTGCCTGAAAGACGCCCATGTAGACGAGAAGCGGCGCGAGGAAAATAAACACGACTGTCGTGATGACATTCAGGTAGTCATAGTTGATATCCAACGCCATAACATGCCCATCTTTCGCGCGCTCGGTGCCGCCGATTCAAAACGACCTCAAGAAGTATCCCGCACAGCGTGATCAAAACGACAATAATCATCGCATTCTGCGCCGACCAAATGTGAGCAAGAATCATGATTTCAGACACGATAGTGTTGATTGACAAGCTGAGCAGTATCGCGAGCATGAACTCATGTACCGGTTCTCTGAGCGTAAGCAAGCGCACAAAAGCCCAGCCGGGAATGAGCATTTGAAACCCGAATACAAAAAACAACCTGAGCGGTGAGTCCACGTCGAGCAGCATCAGGATCAGCGCGGCGATAGCGACAAGCGGGATCAGGAGCAGCGACACCCGGTAGCGCAGACTCCGCGGAAACACCTCGCGCGCGACCGAAAGGAATGCCGACGAGCCTTCAAAGAAGATGTGGTTGGGATTCGCGAGTCCGCGCGCGCGCATATGTTTCATGAAGTCGCGCCACACGGACACATCGCGTTTGTCACCTTCGGCAAAGTGCAGGATCACCGTCCGCCCGTCATGGCGGACACCCCACGCGCACAGGAGCGCGCTCTTTTGACGCGCGTTTCCCCGCCACTGCTCGCTCACGGGAGCGATAAACACGTTGTCGATCACGTGACGGCTCAAGTCGCGTTCTTGGAAACTCTGGTACTGATTCTGCATTTCCGACATCAGCACGTCCAGCAGCGTGGACGAAAGCGGTGTTTCACCTGTTTCAGGGTCGGCGAAGAGGGTTTGCACTTCGCCTCTCGACCACGGACGCGAGAACAGGTGATCGAGCAGGTATTCCAAGTTGCCGGGGTTCTTACTCACAAGCGCTGCCAGCTGTCGTTCATGGGCAACGGCAGCACCGCGTATTCGCGGCACGCGCAGGACAAGTTCGCCCATCGAAAGCTGAATTCGCATCGGCTTGTAGCCGCTGTGACGCCCCGCCGATCTTGAGGTTTTCTCATAACGATCGCGCCCGAGAACTTCGTGCGTCTCGGCTTCGAGCATGACTTGCAGCAGCCTTTGCAGCCCGAGCAAGAGGAACTGCTGCAC
>JAEVZT010000151.1 GCA_023392115.1 Chloroflexota bacterium | reverse complement strand
CGCCTGCACATAGGGATTGTCTTCGGGCAGCGCCCACGCCGGGAAAATCTTATCCACCGGGAAGACAAAGCCGGTGTAGCTCGGCTCGTCGTAGAACAGAATCGACGCCTCGATGTCGTCGCGCTCGCCGATGATCCGCTGGATGCGTTCCAGTTCCTCTTTCGGGTCTTCGCCGAACGTCACGCGCCGGTCGATGTAGATCAGCGCTTCGTCGGGTACGGCGTTGATGCTCGGCGTCTTGACGTGCATGTCGGTCACTGTAATGCGCCCGTGTCCGAGGAACGGGTGATCGCCGAGTTCCGGCTCGAGCTGGCTGATCGCCTCGATGATCGGCAGCATCTTGTAGATCGCGTTGTCGCCGAGGAAGTTGCTGGCGGCGTGAGCGCTCTTACCTTTGGCGACGACCTGCATCTCGACGCGCCCCTTGTGCCCGCGATAGACCTGCATCTTAGTCGGCTCGCCGATGACGACGAAATCGGGGCGCAGCCCTTCCGCCTCAACCAGCGCGTGCGGCGCGATGCCGTCGCACCACTCTTCCATGTTGCCGAAATAATAGCCGGTAATGCCGTCAAGCAAGCCGAGTTCGCGAGCCAGCGCCAGCCCGTAGATCATGCCCGGTGTACTGCCCTTCTCGTCGCACGCCCCGCGCGCGAAGAAGACGCCGTTTTCGACCTTGCCTTGGAACGGATCCCATTCCCATTCGTCGGGATCGCCAATGCCGACAGTGTCGATGTGGCTGTCATAGAGCAGCTTCTTCTCGCCGTCGCCGATCTTGCCGACGATGTTGCCCATCTGATCGAACCAGACCTCGTCAAAACCGAGCTTGCGCATTTCGGCGGCGGCGCGTTCGCCCACCTCGCCGATCTTGCTGTCGTAGCTCGGAATAGCGCACAGGTCTTTCAGAAACTGGATGATGTCTTCGCGCTGTTCCTCAACACGCGCCTTGATGGTTGCGATCTTGTTTGCGTCTACCATGTCCCCTACTCTTTGAAAGCAAATTCAACATACGGGTCTTGCGAGTCATTCGTCCGTCCCGAACCGAGGACGATAATGCGCGAGTCGGACTTCTTGATCCGCTCGATCCGTTCGTGCTCCATTAGGTTTTGCCAACGCGAGAAGACGGCGCGGAAGCTGTTGTCACTGCGCGTCTCCACATCACGCGGGTCGATTCCGGCAATGCTCAACATCGTCAGCACTTCGCGCACCGCCACCGGCGCATAAGTCGGCGCCAGCGGGGGTGCCGGCGGATGCTGTCCGGTCGGTGTCGTCGACGGCGGCGCGCTTGTCTGCATCTGCCTCGCGCCGCTCTTGAGCAGCGCGGCGAGTTCAGTCGCGGCGCTGTAATACCCCTCGGCGTATCCGCGATTAAAGCCGGCTTTCACCGGGTCATTTTCCGCCTTCGCGTCCCTCGCCAAGCCGCGCGCCTTAAGCGCCCAGCGGTTGGCAAGGTCGCGCAGCCCAGCGAGCAGTTCGTCTGCCATCGGTGCAGCTCCTAAACGAACAAATCCACTACTTGGAATTGTTCCACATCAACCAGCCCAACATCCGTTAATTTTAGTTTCGGAATAACTTCAAGTGCCATAAAGCTCATCGCCATAAACGGATCGTTCATGCCGCTGCCGAGCGCCTGCGCAGCGTTAATCAGCGCGTCATACGAGCGGCGCACATCGGCGATCGGCGCTTCACTCATCAACCCCGCTACCGGCAGCGCCAGTGTCGCCAAGACGGACTCACCTTCCGCTGCCGCCAGCCCGCCGCCCATCTCGATCACCGCGCGCGCCGCGCAGCGCATGCTCTCATCGTCCGCGCCGATCACGACCAGATTGTGATGATCGTGCGCCACCGATCCCGCGATCGCGCCGCGCTTCAAGCCGAAGCCCTTAATGAACCCCTTTCCAATGCTGCCGCTCGCGCGGTGGCGCTCAATAACGGCGATCTTGAGGATGTCGCGCTCGACATCCGCGACTGCCTGCCCGTCGACAATCTTCGCGTCTTCGACGAAATGCCCGGTCACGACCTGATCGTCCGTCCCGCCGATTACCCGGATGCGCGTCTCGCGAGCCGGAATGCTGAAATCAAACGCACCCGGCTGGACATTCATCGAGCCGCGTAAGTCGATTGCGCGCAGCGGCGGCTTCGGAGTGACGATTTCGCCATCCTGCGCCGCCAGTTTACCGGCGCGGTAGACCATCTCCGCCCGTAGATTGTGCAGGTCGGAGAACACGACAAGATCGGCGCGGCGACCGGGCGCGACAGCACCGTGATCGTACAGACGAAAGTAATTCGCCGTGTTGATCGTCCCCATGCGGATCGCCGTGATCGGGTCAATGCCTTCGGCAATCGCCACGCGCACCATGTGGTCGATCGAGCCTTCGTCAAGTAGGCTTGCCGGCTGGCGGTCATCGGTGCAGAAACATAGGCGCGAGGCATTCTGCGCGTTGACCATCGGCAGCAGTGGGCGCAGGTTGTGCGTGGTCGTTCCCTCGCGGATGAAGATCGTCAAGCCGAGGCGCAGCTTTTCGATCGCCTCTTCGACGGTTGTGCACTCGTGGTCGCTGGCAATCCCCGCCGCGACATAGGCGTTGAGCGGCATGCCCGTCACTGCCGGACTGTGCCCGTCGAGCACGCGCTTTCCAAACAAATCGAGCTTGTCGAGGACGCCTTCATCACCGTAAATCACGCCGGGATAGTTCATCATCTCGGCGAGTCCCAACACCCAATCGTTGTTGAGAAGCTGCGCGAGGTCTTCGGCTTCCAGCCGCGCGCCGTTCGTCTCCATGTGTGTCGCCGGAACGCAGCTTGACGCCATGACGTACATGTTGATCGGGCCGTGCTTGGCGCGTTCGAGCATGAAGCGGATACCTTCCAGCCCGAGCACGTTGGCGATTTCGTGCGGGTCGGTGACGACGGTGGTCACGCCGCGAGCCAGCACCGCCCGCGAGAACTCCGGCGGCGTGCATAAGCTGCTCTCAATGTGAACGTGGGCGTCGATGAACCCCGGACAAACGTAGCGCCCCTTCAGGTCGACGACGGTCTGTCCGTCGTATCCGTTTCCGAGGGCGACCACATAACCACCGTGTATGACAATATCGGTGGGATAGATTTCGCCCGACAGCACGTTGACAAGCTGCGCATTCTTAAGGACGAGGTGCGCGGGCGAGTCGCCGCGAGCGGCAGTGATACGTTCAGCGAGGGTCATTTGTCGGCTTTCTTGTGATGACATCGACACGGCTGCTGTTGCTGGAAAGACTCCAAACCGACTCCGTCGACAGGCTCGGCTTAATTCGTTCGACGTAGGCTTGATCGCGGTCACTGAAGGCGGTGTTGCGCAGGTTCGACCAATCCGCCCCCGCCCGCTCGCGCAGATCACCTTCGGGCATGAGGGCGGCAAACACCAACTCGATCTGGAATCTATGCGCGTCTTGCCATAACCCGATCCAGCGGAACGTAAGCTGTCCGGTATTCGGCGCCGCCATCTCCCGGGCGACTTCCCCCCACGGCGCGGCATCGCCGGTGCACAGGACGCGCGGCAGTCCGCGATACCCGTGCGCGCTGTCGATCGGGTCATTCCCCATCCCCGGCAGCGTGACCACCCGCCGCAGCGATGGATCGAGGATCAGGGCGACCGCACGCACCAAGAACGCCGGAAACTTCGGTTCCGGGCGGCCGCGCAGCCGGTTCTGAAACCAGCGCCAACCGAGCCGTAAGCGTAGACTTGTCTGTCGCAGCACACCCGGATTGATGACGCGGTAGTTCAGTGGGCGGTTGTGCGGTTGAAGGGCGTCGCGGACAATCGCGCCAAGTGGCATCGGCGGGAGCGCGTCGTGCGGAAAATAACGGTTATCGCGCGTTTCGCCAGTCTGCGCGCGCAGCTCACCGCCGGCTGGACGTGCCCGAAACACGATGTTCAGCCGCCGCCAGCCCGCGTAGTAGACGAGGCTGACCGGCTGCTCGACCTCGATTTCAACGCCCGTTTCTTCGTAGACTTCGCGCGCCGCCGCTTCTTCGAACCGCTCACCAGAATCAAGCCGCCCGCCGGGAAGCGCCCACACGTTGAGATCGCCGCGCCGTGACAGCAGCACCTGCCCGCGATCGTCGATCACGGCGCACAAGACCCCAAGACGCAGGCTCATCAGTCCCCCCGGATCAGCCGCCTCGATAGTGCATTGTGTCGTTCGACCAGCACCGGCAGATCGACTGTCTGGATCACGCCGTCCTGCACGATGATTCGCCCGCTGATCACCGACAGGTCAACACGCGCGGGCTGGCACATCACCAACGCCGCGACCGGATCGTGCTGCGCCCCGGCGAAGTCCGGCGTGTCAACGCGGTAGCCGATGAAATCCGCCGACATGCCCGGCGCGAGCGCGCCTACATCGTCGCGCCCAAGCACTGACGCGCCGCCGAGCGTCGCCATTTCCAGCGCCTGACGCGCCGTCAGCGCCGCCGGATTGCCCCCGGCGCGCTGAAGGAGCATTGCCTGACGCGCTTCGCCGAGCAAATGTCCACCATCATTCGACGCCGAGCCGTCGACGCCAAGCCCGACCTTGACCTTCGCATCGAGCATTTTGCGAACTGGCGCGATCCCCGACGCCAGCCGGAGATTCGAGCTCGGGCAGTGACACACGCCCGTCCCCGTCTTGCCAAACAGGCTGATCTCGCGCTCGTTCAGGCAGACGCAGTGCGCGTGCCAGACATCATTGCCGACCCATTCGACATCGCGGGCGTAATCGCCGGGCAGCAAGCCGAATTTCTCTAGGCTGTAGGCGACATCATTGGCGTTTTCAGCCAGATGTGTGTGCATGTGAACGCCATAGCTTCGCGCCAGCGCCGCCGACTCGCGCATCAGGTGCTGGCTGACGCTGAAGGGCGAGCACGGCGCGACGACGATCCGCAGCATCGCGTGGCGATTCTTGTCGTGGTACGTTTCAATGGCGCGGCGCGTGTCGATCAGGATCGCTTCTTCGCCCTCCACCATCGTATCGGGCGGCAAACCACCCTTGCTCTCGCCGACGCTCATCGCCCCGCGCGCGGCATGAAAGCGAATCCCGATTTCGCGCGCGGCACGGATTTCGTCGTCGAGCTTGACATCGTTCGGGAAGAGGTACAGGTGATCGCTCGACGTGGTGC
>JAEVZT010000113.1 GCA_023392115.1 Chloroflexota bacterium | reverse complement strand
CTTTCAGCGAGCAGCGCGAAGCCGCCGCCCAGCGCGACCGCGCCGAACAGGAAGCCGAACGCGCCGAACGCAAAGCGAATGAAACCTTGAGCCTCAACCTGTCACAGCAGGCGGAACAGAATCCCCGCGACGGCGATCTGCCGTTCGACGGGCTGGCGCTGGCGATGGAAGCTAACCGCCTGCCCGACCCGCCCGCGCCGTCGCAGGTGACGCTGGCGAACCTCGTCTGGTCGCCGGGCGCGATCCGGCGCTACGACGCGCACCCGACGATCGTTTTCGACAGCGTGCTATCGTCGGATGGGCACTGGCTGCTGACGAGCGACGTTGAAGGGCGCTTGATACTGTGGGACGCCGCGACAAGCCAGATCGTCCGCCGCTTCGGCGACGATGGCGCGGGGCACGGCGACGTGATCTTCTCGGTGGCGCTCAGCCCCGACGGGCAGACGGCGGTGTCCGGCTCGCAGAAGCGGGCGATGCTGCTGTGGGACGTCAATACCGGCGAGTCGATTCGCCCCTTGAGCGATGGGCGGGACGGGCATCTCGACGCGATCTGGGCGGTCGCGTACCTGCCCGACGGGCAGAGCATCATCGCGTCGTCGAACGACTCCGCCCCCGATCGCAACTTGATCCAGTGGAACATCGAAACCGGCGAACTGATCCGCCGCTTTGAGGGGCACGAGGGCGCGGTTTATGCGCTGGCGATCAGCCCCGATGGGCGGCTGCTGGCGTCGGCGTCGGCTGATACGACGATCATGCTGTGGGACGTGGCGAGCGGCGAGGTTTTGCACCGCCTCGAAGGGCATGAAGGCGCGGTTTTCGGCGTCGCCTTCAGCCCGGACGGCTCGCGGCTGGTATCGGGCGGCGGCGACAACGCCATGATCGTCTGGAATGTGGAAACCGGCGAGCCGATAGAGCGGCTTGATGGGCTGCCAAACCTCGTGCGCGGCGTTGATTATGCGCCTGACGGGAACAGCTTCGCCGCCGCGCTCAACGACAGCAGCGTCTTGGTCTGGGACGCGAACACGTTCACGCTGATGGATACCTTCCTCGGTCACGTACAGCCGGTCAAGGGCGTCGCCTATGCGCCCGATGGCGCGTCGCTCGTGTCGTTCGGCGACGACGCGCAGGTGATCCGCTGGGATATCTACGGGCGCGGCGCGGAGCTTCAGCGCATCGAAGGCGGAAGCCGCATCAATCAGGTGGCTTACGCGGGGACACAGGCGCTGGCGGCGTCTGACGCGGGGCTGACGCTGTGGGACTTGGTCGAAGGCGAGCCGGTGAGCCGGCTGCTTGAGGGCGACACGATCTACGCCGCCGCCGTTCACGGCGATCGCGGCTTGTCCGGCGGGCGTGATGGCGTGGCGACGATGTGGGATTTGACGACCGGCGACGTCGTCACGACCTTCAACGGGCATCACGCGCCGGTGCGCACCGTCGCCTTCAGCCCTGACGGGACGCGCGCCCTGTCGGCGGGCGGCAATGTCCAGATCAGCGCCGACCGTTCGATCGACAATGACGTGTTGGTCTGGGACGCGGCGAGCGGCGAGCAGCTGGCGCGGCTGTCGGGGCACAACCGCCCCGTTCGCAGCGCCGTTTTTAGCCCTGACGGGACGGTGATTCTTTCCGGTTCGGACGACGGCACGCTGATCCTGTGGGACGCGACAACAGGCGATCAGCGGCGCGTCTTCCCGATTGACGATCCCGAAACTGAAGCCGTCGAGGGGCATTCGAACAGCGTGACGAGCGTCAGTTTCAGCCCCGACGGCGCGCTGGCGCTCTCCGGCGCGCGCGACAACACGGCGATCCTGTGGGATGTCGCGACCGGACAGATCGTTCAGCGCCTGCTCGGTCACGAATCGCCGGTTCACGGCGTCAGCTACAGCCCGGATGGCAGCACGATTCTCACCAGTTCGGACGCGGGCACGCTCATTTTGTGGGACGCGGCGACCGGTGAGCCGATCCGCCGTTTTCGCGGTCACGGCGCGACTACGCGGAGCGTCGTCTACGGCGCGGGCGGCGCGACGGCGCTGTCAGGTTCGGATAACGGGCGCTTGATCCTGTGGCGCATTGACACGCTCGATCAGATGCTCGATTGGGTGTACGCCAATTATCAGGTCAACTGCGTGCCGGCGGAAGTCGGATTCAGCGCCGAACTGGGCGTGAATCCGCGCTGCCAGTCGATCACCGTCGAGACAGAGACGAGCGCCCCGGCGCCGCTGCTCGTACCCGAACAGTCGGCGGTCAGTGTGAGCGGCGCGGCATGCACCATTTCGACACCGGCGCAGTTCCTGATCCCGTCCGGGCTGGTCGATACGTCGGCGTTTGAACGCGAAGCGCCATACGCGGTCGGCTACAGTCAGGCGTCGGCTGATCCGCGCAGCCTGTACACGGCAGCGTGGGCGGAATACGAAGCCAGCCTGCATGACAGCATCGAGACGTTTACCGTCGCCGACGCGGGCGGCAGTTACGACCAGCAGGTCGCCGACGTGGGCGCGTTTGTCGAGCAGGGCGTTGACCTGATCATCGTCGAGCCGATCGAGCAGACGGATATGTCGGCGATGCAGGCGGCAATCCGCCAAGCTCGCGGCGCCGGGATTCCGGTCGTCGTGGTCGGCGGGCGCGTCGAGAGCGTTGATTTCACGACGTTCGTCGGCGTTGACCAGTACAAGGTCGGCTGCATCATGGCGCAGGAGTTGATCGCGGCGATGGACGGCGAAGGCAGCCACCTACGGCTAACCGGCATCGATGCGACGACATCCGACAACGCGCGCAAGAACGGCGCGTTCGAGCTGATCCTGCGCTACCCGGCGGTGACGCTCGTGGACGAAATCGCCACCAACCTTGACTCTGAACAGGCGCAGCAGGTGACGGGCGGCGCGATCAGCCGCAGCCCGCGCATCGACGCGCTGCTGACCTACAACGGGGCGATCGCCGAAGCGGCGCTTGAAACGCTGGCGGATGCGGGACGCCCACTCGTGCCGGTCGTCAGCGATCAGGACGTGCGACTGTCGCGGTTGATCGTCGAGAACGATCTGAACGGGGCGCAGGTTCGCATCCCAACGTCGATGGGCGCTGACGCGGTGCGCGCGGCGCTGCAAATCCTGAACGGTCAGTCGATCCCGGCGTTCGTCGAAATCCCGGTCGAGGTGTTCACGCCGACGGCGGACGACCTCGACGGCGGCGCGCTGGTCGGCGATCTCGAAGGGCTGCCGGAAGCATTCCGACCGTCGGAGCAGTAGATGATCGGCGTTAACTTCTTCGGCGACTTGAACGGCGAGGGCAGTCTCAGCGAAGTCGCGCGGACGACGCTCGACACGATCGCGCGGCGCGGGATTGCCTTCACCTACAACGAGCTGCTTTACCCCTACGACATGTACCGTGAGGGGATCAGTCCCGATCCGCGCTATGAAGGGCTGCCGCGCGGGTCGGTCTACGCGGCGAACCTGTTCTGCTACAACATGCACCTGTTCGGGACGATCACGCTGGAACGCCTCGACGACTTGACGCAGGGCAAGCACACGATTGCCTCGTGGGTGTGGGAAATGCCCGACGTGCCCGAAGTCTGGCAGCCGCAGTTCGCGCGCGCCGACGAAATTTGGGCGCCGTCGCGTTTCGTCCAAGCCAGTTTCGAGAAGGTGACGTCGAACCCGGTGA
>JAEVZT010000092.1 GCA_023392115.1 Chloroflexota bacterium | reverse complement strand
CATCACCAGCCCGCCGGTACACGATTCCGCCGCGCTGATCGTCCAGCCGCGTTCAAGCAGCGCCGCGCCGACCCGCGCTTCAAGGCGCGTGTCACGCCCGATATCGTAATTCTGCTCGTCCTGCCCGCCAACCGTCTGGTTCGTCATCTTCGCTTCCTCCCTGTGCCATAAATCCTATGTCCGGCGCGTGGAAATCGCCAGATTCACTGCATGCGAGATTCTGTTTGTTGCGGTTATAATGTGGGATAACGGACAGCGGTATGGGATAATGAGGGATTTATTCCGCTCATGGGATATTGGGGCTGGCGTCCGCTGATATTAGGGCTTTTTATCAGCACATGGGTCGTAGGCTGCAATATTGTGACGGATCAAGCTTCCCCCAGCACATCCCCGACAGCATACCCGAACGTCACGCTGACCGTTGGTCGATTAGCGTCGCCGAGGGCGGCGCAGTCAAGGGGCGCACCAATACGCACCGCAACGCCTGCGGTGTCTTCCAGTCCGCGCCCTTCATTCGAAGCGACATCTGAAGCGACTTCTCTCGTGGCGATGCTCCCGCTGGTCGTGAGCGCGCCCGCGTGTTATGAAACATTTGCAGGCAGCATCCTGTGTCTGGGTCTTGTCGATAACCCGCTCGATTATGCGGTTGAGAGTGTCATGGTCGAAGTTCAACTCATTCCTCCCGACGGCGTCTCGCTGATCGAAATTTCGACAGTCGAGCAAACGGTGATTCCGTCGGGCGGTTTCGCGCCCTATCAGGCGCTGTTTGAAGCACGGTTCGACGACTATGATGACGCCGCCGGCGCAGCGCTCTTGATCAACGGGCTGCGCGTGACAGGTGATGACTGGGTGACTCTGACGGTCGAGGACGGGGACGGGCAGCTGCTTGACGATGGACGGTACGTGATTTCCGCGGCGATTCTTAACCCGAGTACCAGCGCCGCCGAATTGACACGCGCCGTCGTCACGCTTCAGGATGAGGACGAACGAGTGATCGGCTACCGGGTCGTGACGTTCGGGGATGCAGGGGTTAGGCTGGAAGCGGGCGCGCGCTTCCCGCTGCGGATTATGGTGACGCCGCAGATCGGTGGAGTCGTGCCCAAGTACCATCTTTACGTGGAAGCGCGTAAGTCGACACAATGATGGCAGTCGGGACGGCGAGCGCGTCGTCCTGTGTGACAGACCAGTGTGACGAGTAGGCTCATGGGGCAAGGAAGCGCCTTGCCCACGAGCAGAGTTTCGTGCTGCTGATTTCAGGCGGCGATCATTCCCTGATGATCGTGCCGACGCTGTGATTGCCAAGCACTGCCTGACGCAGATCGTCGTCCGACCACAGGTTGAGGACGAGGATCGGCATGTTGTTTTCTTGGCACAGCGTGAAGGCGGTCATGTCCATCACTTGCAGCTTATCCATCAACACCTGCGTGTAGGTGAGGGAGTCGTAGCGCGTCGCGTCGGCGATCTTCTTCGGATCGGCGGAGTAGACGCCGTTGACCTTTGTCGCCTTGATGACGATGTCGGCGTTGATCTCCATCGCGCGCAGGGCAGCGGCGGTGTCGGTTGTGAAATACGGGTTGCCCGTGCCGCCGCCGATGATGACGACGCGCCCCTTTTCCATGTGACGGATAGCCCGCAGGCGAATATACGGCTCGGCGACGGCGTTCATGTCGACCGCCGTCTGCACGCGCGTCGTCACACCCACCCGTTCGAGCGCGTCTTGCAGCGCCAGCCCGTTCATGACGGTCGCGATCATGCCGATATGGTCGGCGGTGCTTTGCGCCATCCCCCGCGCGACGCCGGTCGTCCCGCGCCAGATGTTGCCGCCGCCAATGACGATCGCGATCTGCACGCCGAGATCATGGATCGACTTGACCTTCTCGGCGATTTCCTCGGCGCGATCCGGGTCGATGCCATAGCCCGAGTCGCCGGCAAGCGCTTCGCCGCTCATCTTGAGAACTATCCGCTTGTAGACCGGCTCGTTGTTGCTGCTCGACAATGTCATGTCATTTCTCCTCAGCGCAAAAAAAAAGGGATTAGCTAGGAACGCTAATCCCTTTCGTCTTAACAAACGGCGTCAAGGTTCTCCGTCTGCCGCCTAAACATCGCTACTCCGCAGCTTGGTCGCCGTTGTCGACGTTCTCGCCGACTTCAAAGCGGGCGAAGCGGCGGATTTCGATGCTCTCGCCGACTTCGGCGACGACTTCAGAGAGGAGCTGGGCGATCGTCTTGTTGTCGTCCTTGAGCCACGGCTGTTCCATCAGAACGAGTTCCTCATAGAACTTATCCATGCGCCCGCTGACGATCTTGTCGGCGACGGCTTCCGGCTTGCCCTCTTCGAGCACGCGGCGCAGTTGAAGCTGGCGTTCGGCTTCGACAACCGCTTCCGGAACCTGTTCGCGCTTGACGTATTCCGGCTTCAGGTTGGCGATGTGCAGCGCAATTTCCTTGCAGAAGTTGCGGAAGGCATCGGTGTTGGCGACGAAGTCGGTTTCGCAGTTGATTTCCACCATCACGCCGAGGCGCTTGGTGAAGTGCAGGTACGACTCAATCAAGCCTTCGTTCATCGTGCGACCTGCGCCGAGCTTCTTGGCAGCCTTCGCCAAACCCTTCTCGCGCAGCAGTTCCGCCGCCTTGTTCACATCGCCGCCCGTCGATTCAAGCGCCTTCTTGCAGTCGAGCGGACCTGCGCCCGTCATTTCGCGCAGGTCTTTGACCATTTGTGCAGTGACAGCCATCCGTTATTCCTCTTCTTCTTCCTCAAACAGCTTCGTGTTGCGCAGCTTTGCCAGTGTCGAAGCGCCGAGCAGCGCCTCGTCGTCTGTTTCTTCGTCGTCGTACTTGCCCATAAACGCATCCGCGCCTTCTTCCGACAGACCGTAATCTTCGGGCTTGCGCATCTGCTGACCCTCGATGATCGCGTCCGCCAGCGCGCTGAGCAGCAGCTTGATCGCGCGGACGGCGTCGTCGTTCGCCGGGATGACGTAATCGACGTTGTCCGGATCGCTGTTGGTGTCCGCCAGCGCCATCACCGGGATGTTGAGCGTGTTGGCTTCCTTGACCGCCGTCGATTCGCGCGTCGTGTCGATTATGACCAGCACGTCGGGCAGGCGGCTCATGTTGCGGATGCCGCCGAGGCGTTCCTGCAGCTTGGCGATCTTGTTGTTGAGCATCAAGGCTTCGCGCTTGACGAGCAGTTCAAACTCGCCGTTGTCGCGCCGCTTTTCCAGCTTCTTCAGCGTGTCGATGCGCTCGCGGATCGTGCGCCAGTTGGTCAGCGTGCCGCCGAGCCAGCGCGTGTTGACATACGGCATACCCGCGCGTTCGGCTTCGCGGGCGACAGCTTCCTGCGCCTGACGCTTCGTGCCGACGAACAGCACCGTGCCGCCGCCCGCGACGAGGTCGCGCAGCATGTCGGCATAGGCGTTCAAGTTGGTGAGCGTCTGCTGAAGGTCGATGATGTGGATGCCGTTGCGTTCGGTGAAAATGTACGGCTTCATCTTCGGATTCCACTTGGTCGTGCGATGACCGAAATGGACGCCGGTTTCGAGAAGCGCCTTCATACTGACTGATGTAGGCATGGGTAATGAGACTCCTGATGTTTGTGTTTAGGCGATCACGCCGTTCACCCCCGGCGAGGAATCGCGCGCTGCGCGACAACACGCCGCCGAGTCCGGGCGTGTGAAATTTGGCTCGACGTTATGCCGAGCCGGGAAAGCATTCTATCATAATGAAGGGAGTGCTTCAAGATGCGGTTGAGGCGGGAAACATCACACCCCACCCCCGACCCCTCCCCGAATTCGGAGAGGGGAGACAACGCAAGCTGGTTTCTAGCCCCTCTCCCGTGAATTTCGGGGCGGCAACCGAAGGTTGCACAGGGGTATGGGGTGAGGGGGTCAAAAGACGCATAGCGCGCAGCGTAATCTAGTTCACAAACCGGTACTTGATCAACGTCCACAGCGCGATCACGCCATCATGCCACTGGATCTTCTTGCCTTCCGTCCACTCGCGCCCATTGTACGAAATCGGCACTTCGTAGATGCGAATCCCCTGCTTGAGCACCTTCGCCGTGAACTCCGGCTCGAAGTCGAAGCGCCGCGAATGGATTACCATTCCCGCGACGACCTCACGCCGGAAGACCTTGTAGCACGTCTCCATGT
>JAEVZT010000626.1 GCA_023392115.1 Chloroflexota bacterium | reverse complement strand
CTGGTACTGCGGCACGTAGCCGATGTGTTCCGGTGGAATGCTCAAACGGATGTCGCCCGACTGGTGGCGGATCAGCCCTAGCACCGCTTTGAGGAGCGTCGACTTGCCCGCGCCGTTTGGTCCGATGATGGCGATACGGTCGCCGGACTGGACTGTGAAGCTTACATGGTCGATCGCCGGTTCGCCGTTGTACTGGATGGTCAGGTCGCGCACGTCGAGGATCGGCGGCGGCACCGGGGAAAGAGCGCGCGCAGTCCCGTTGACGGGGGCGATTTCCGTAGGCTTGTTTCGAACGTTCACGTTAGCCCTTGAGCGCGTTGACGATCGTCCGCGTATTATAGCGCATCATGTCAATGTAGGTCGGCGCGGGACTGCCCTCGCCGCCGAGCGCTTCGCTGTACAGCGACGTAACCACGCCGATCCCGGTTTCCTGCGCGATAACTTCGGCAATCTGCGGATTCGCGGAAGTCTCGGCGAAGATCGCCGGGACGCCTTCCGCCTGCACCTGCGCGATCAGGTTTGCCAGCGCCTGCGGCGCAACTTCTGAGCCGGTTGATCCGCCCGCCAGCACCGTCGCCGCAACCTCAAAGCCATAGGCGCGAGCGTAGTAGCTCATGAATTCATGGTTAGTGACGAGGACGCGCCGGTCTTCGGGGATTTCCGCCACCGTATCGAGGATTTCGAGGTGCAGGCGCGAGAGTTCGTCCATGTAGGCGTCGGCGTTGGCGCGGTAAACGGCTGCATTGTCGGGATCAGCCAGCGTCAAGGCTTTGGCGATGTTATCCGCCCAGATCATGACGTTCGCCGCGTCGAGCCAGACATGCGGGTCACACGCGCCGTGATCGTGATCGACCGCTGCTTCGTCGTGATCCGCTTCAGTGTCGTCCGGCGTGCAGGTCAACTCGTCGCCGAGAATGCCGAGATAACCGTCATCATGATCCGCCGCGCTGTCCTGCTGCGCGCCGTAAGGCAGAATCTTGATGCCATTCGAGACGATATACGCGGGTACATCCGCGCCGACGCTCTCCAGAAGCCCGCCGAGGAACTGTTCGTAGCCTGCGCCGACCGTCAGCAGCAGATCGGCGCGCGCGAGCAAAACCGCGCCTTCGGTCGTCGGCTCGAAGGCATGCGGATCGGCGTTCGCCGGGACGAGCGAAGTCACAGTGACGAGGGCGCCGCCGACGTTTCGCGCGACATCGGCAAGGATGGTGGTCGTCGCCACCACGTTTAACGGCGCTTGCGCGCCAGCCGCCCCTACGGCAAGCAGCAGCATTAGAGGTAAAATGAGGTTAATGAAGCGTCTCAAGCGCGATCTTCCTGTTATAATTGAGACATGGTATCAGATTGGATTGATACTTTATCTCAATTAGGCTGGACAGTCAAGGAAAAACGGATGTCCGATTACACCCTCAGCCCGCGCGCCCAGCGCCTGCGCGACAACGGGCATAAGCTCACCCACGCGCGCTTGACCGTGCTCGACGTGCTGGAAAGCAGCGGCGGACATTTGACGTCGACCGAACTGCTGGAACGCGTCGGCGAGCGCGATTCGAGCATCGGGCGGGCGAGCGTCTTTCGCGCCCTCGACCTGTTCACGCGCCTATCGTTCGTCCGTCCGACATACATTGACAGCAGCGTGACGCCGACCTACGTCCTGCTGCCCGGCGGACACCATCACCACATCATCTGCTCCCATTGCAACCGCGTGATCGAGTTCGAGAACTGCGGGCTGGCGGCGCTCGAACGCGAGCTTGAAGCGCGGCTTGGCGTCAAGCTGACAGGGCATCTGCTTGAGTTCTACGGCGAATGCGAGGACTGCGCTGAAGCAGTTACACACGAGTCGGGTGAATGATGCACGTCGTCTTTAACGGCTGGTTCTGGGATCAAGCGCATACCGGCAGCGGGCAGTACCTGCGCCACCTGCTGCACGCGCTGACGAAGGTCGCGCCCGACGTACAGCTTACGCTCGTCCTGCCGCCGGGCGCGTCGAGCGCCAACGACCTGCCCGACAACGTCAGCGTCGTCCCGACGACCGGATCGCGCGGCAACATCGGCAAGGTTTGGTTCGCGCAGCGCCTATTTCCGCAGATGGCGGCGCGCGTCGGCGCGGATATCGCCCACGTCCCTTACTGGGGAACGCCGCTAAGCTCGCCAGTTCCGCTGGTGACGACGATCCTCGACGTGATCCCGCTGATCCTGCCGCAGTACGCGCCCGGTCTGCGCGGGCGGTTGTATACGTCGCTGGTGAGCGCGGCGGCGCGCGGGTCGGCGCACACGATCACGATCAGCAACGCGGCGAAAGCCGACATTGTCGAACACCTCGGCATCCCCGAAGCAGCAATCACGACGACTTATCTGGCGACCGACGACGCCTATCACCCGCGCATCGGCTCTGAGCGCGACGCGGCGGTGAAGGCGAAATACGATCTGCCTGACCGCTTCGTCCTCTACCTCGGCGGCTTCGACCTGCGTAAGTCGGTCAATCAGGCGCTGCTGGCTTACACCTACGTCGCGCAGGCGGAAGCCGACGACGTGCCGCTGGTCATCGCCGGACGCGAGCCGCAGTGGGGCACGCCGATCTTCCCCGACCTGCGCCAGTACGCCGAACAGCTTCAGATTGCCGACTTCGTCCGCTGGATCGGCGCGGTCGATGAGGCGGATAAGCCGTCGCTGTACCGGCTGGCAGATGTGTTCGTCTATCCAAGCCGCTACGAGGGCTTCGGCTTGCCGCCGCTTGAAGCGATGGCGTCGGGGACGCCGGTCGTCGCCAACGACATTCCGGTGATCGGCGAAGTCGTCGGCGAGGGCGCATTCCTGACTGAAGCGGGCGACGCGCGCAAAATGGCAGGCGCGATCATCGCCCTGCTCGAGCAGGAGCCGCTGCGCCAGACGCAGATCGCGCGCGGCTTGTCGCAGGCGACGCGCTATCACTGGCGCAAGACCGCCCGCGAAACGATCGCCGTTTACGAGCAGGTGACGGCGCGCGCCAAGTCCGGCTAAGCCCCCGGCTGACAGCGGTAAGCGTCGATGGCTGCCGCGCCCGCCGGATCATCCTCATTTCCCCACGAGTGACAGAAGATGAGCAACATTACTGTTTGCTTTGCGTATTAGATGCGAAGGCTTACAATTCGCTATACTGATGGCGATCATTAACACACGGGAGATATAGACAGATGGCTCCTTCCTTACTTGAGAAGGTCAATACCATGATCAACGCCAGCCTGCACGGCATGGTCGATCGTGCGCTGCAGCAGAACTCGGTAGCCGTCATGGATGAATACATTCGTCAGGCGGAGAAGAACCTCGAAGCGCTTGAAGACTCGGCGGCAACCGTCGGTGGTACAGTGCGGACGCTCAAGCGCAAGTACGACGAATTCGCGTCTGCCGCGGAGAAGCTCGACCGCGACATCGACACGCTGATCCTCAAGGGCAAAAACGATCTAGCGGCGGCGGCGCAGGCGGAACTCAATACCAAGCAGCAGCTTTCGCAGGAATACTACGAGCAGTGGCAGCAGCAGGAAAAGCAGTATCAGGCGATGCTCGACATGCGAATGAAGCTCGAGTCGCGCCTGACGACGATCCGGCAGGAACGCGAGCAGCTGCGCGCGCTGATCGAGCTGGCGGAAGCCAAGCGCGTCGCCACCAAGACGATCAAGAGCCTCGACGATCTGGCGTCGGTCGGCGATCAGGAAGTCAGCAACTTCGCCGATCAGGTGCGCTCGCGGCTCGACGCCGAAGATGCGCGCCTCGACATGGCGACACGCAACCTGCAGGAAGAGATCGACGACGTCGTGCGCGGCGGCGAGATCGACCGGCAGCTTGAAGAACGCCGCCGCCGCCTGCTCGGCACGAGCGGCGGTGACACCGGCGCGACGAATACGCAGTAGCGGCGCAAGACTTACCCCACCCCCTGCCCCTCCCCGAATTCGGAGAGGGGAGAAAGCCGCAGCCATTTTTTGCCCTTCTCCCCTGAATTCGGGGGAGAGGGGTCGGGGTGAGGGGGTCAATTGCAGTTGGTTTCCCGCACCCCTTCAACACATCGCCGCTTGTGCAACCAAACTCTGTATCGCGCGTATACATGATCGGGTACGGAGAGGATGGATGTATGGCTGAAAATCAAGGTGGAGTGTCCAGCCGCGTCACCGGCGCGGTGCTGACGAACGCGCTGTTAAGCTGGCAGACGGTGCTGACGATTGCCATCACGGCGATTCTGTTCCTGTTCTTTCCGATGCCGTTTCCATGGTGGCAGCCGTGGTTCTGGCTGGTGGCGGGCGCGATTGCTGAAGCGGCATTTCTCGTCTCGAATGTGACGAATCCCGACGCGGCTGCCGAAGCGATGGCGCGCGAATTTGAAGCCAAGTATGATCTGCGTCAGATACGCAACTCGGCGGCGCGCCAGCGGCTTGAGCGGGCGCTTGAATACCGCCGTAACATGCTCAAACTGGTCGACAGGCACAAGGGCGCGATGCGCGTCCAACTTCAGCAGACGGTCGCCGACGTGAACGACTGGATCGGGCACATGTACGATCTGGCGCTGCACATCGAGGCGTTCGAGGGGAATGAACTTGTCGAGCGCGACCGGCGCATGGTGCCGCAGCAGGTCGACAAGGTCAAAATTCGCCTGCAGCAGGAGAAGGATCCCGACGTGCGCCGCGATCTGGAAATGCAGCTGCGCCAGCTAGAGCTTCAGCGCGACAACCTCGAAGCGACACAAAACGGCATCAAGCGCGCGTCGATCCAGCTTGACAGCACCCTCTCGTCGCTCGGCACGATCTACGCGCAGATGTCGCTGCTCGGCGCGAAAGAAGTCGACAGCAGCCGCGCGCAGCGCCTGCGCCTCGAAATTCAGGACGAGGTCGCCGGCTTGCAAGACACGATCGGCGCATTGGACGAAGTGCAGGCTCAGCGCCTCAGGTTGCAGTAAGCATGACCCCACTCCCATCCCCTCCCCGAATTCGGGGGTTAGGGGGTGTCAGTTCCTCCGGAGGCTCAAGCCTCCGTCTGCTGGTCAGTAAGCCGGCTGAAGCCGGCTGTTCAGCCCCGTTCACGGGGCTTTTTTCTCTAGCCCGACGCTTTGAGCGTCGG
>JAEVZT010000614.1 GCA_023392115.1 Chloroflexota bacterium | reverse complement strand
TGTTGCGACCCCACCCTGCTTGCTTTGCAAGCAGGGTGAGGTCGAGAACCCTATTCCTCGAAATACGCCCTGCCGGGGAACTTGAGTCCGGTCAGGAACGTGCCGTTGATTTCCGCCGCGTCGAGGTTGAGGTCGGAGCGGTAGACGTAGACGCCGATCGGCTGGAAGATCGGGATCATCGGCAGGTCTTGCCACAGCAGCGCGTCCGCCTGCGCGTACAGTTCATAGCGCTCTTCGGGGTCTGTGATCGAGCGCCCCTGCAGGAACAGGTCGATCACTTCCTGATTGTTGTAGGCGAAGAAGCCGGTTTCATTCGCGAGATAGTTGCGGTAGTGATCCGGCTCCGGTCCGAACAAGCCCCAGCCGCCGAGGAAGGCGTCATACGGCTTGTCGGTGCTGGTGTTGTCGTAGATTTCGGCATTCGATGCCGCCTGATCGAGCGGCGCAAGCTCGACGTTGACGCCGATCGCGCGCCAGTTGTCGTAGACGATCGGCGCGATCGCCTGCATCAGCGCCCACGAGCCGAGGTAGGCGGTGCGCAGCGTCAGTTCCTGCCCATCCTTGTCGACAAAGCCATTGCCGTCGCTGTCCGTCCAGCCGGCTTCTTCGAGCAGGGTGCGCGCCTGATCGGGATCGAACGGGTACTGCTCGTTGCGCCCTTCCTCGTACATGAAGACCGAACGGTTGAAGACCGAGTCGGCGAGGATGCCGCTGCCGCCCGCTACCGTATCGATGATCGCCTGCCGGTCAAGCCCGACCGCCAGCGCCTGACGCACCTGCGGGTCGCTGACCTGCTCGCTCTGGCCGTTGCAGCCGCCGTAGCGCATCAGGTCGCGCGGCGCTTCGGTGATCGTGAAGTCGGGGCTGTCTTGGAACGGCGTCAGGTCAGCGCCGTCGATACGGGCGAAGTCAATCTCCCCGGCAAGCAGGGCGTTAGCGAGGTTTTCCGCGCCATCGACGAACTGGACGACGATCCGGTCAAGGCACGGCGCGCCGCGCCAGTAATCCGGGTTGGCTTCGAGGATCACGTTCTCGCCGGTGTTCCACTCGGCGAAGCGGAACGGTCCCGTCGCGATCGGGTTGGTGTTGAACGGCGCGTCGATCATGTCGAGGCTGCTGAAGGCGTGCGCCGGAACGATCGGAATGCTCAGGGCGGTTAGCACCGTCGCGTCGGGCTGGTTGAGGATCACCTTGAAGGTGTGATCGTCGACGACTTCGAACTGGAACGGCTCGCCATTTTGCATCAGGTTCGAGCGCCAGTCGATGGCGTTGCTCTCCTGCAAGACGGCATTGTAGGTGAACAGCACGTCTTCAGCGGTGAAATCTTCGCCGTCGTGCCACTTGACGCCCTCGCGCAGGTGGAATGTGTATTCCAGCCCGTCTTCGGACACGTCCCAGCTTTCGGCGAGCGCTGGTTCAATCGAATCGCCCCAGTTCTCGCCGCCGAGGATCAGCGGTTCGACGATGAAGGTGACGACCGAGAGGCTGTCGCCGTCATTGGCGTACAAGCCGCTCAACGTCTGCGGGTCAGAAACCGATGTGACG
Source organism: Chloroflexota bacterium (assembly GCA_023392115.1). GTDB lineage: Bacteria > Chloroflexota > Anaerolineae > Aggregatilineales > Phototrophicaceae > Flexifilum. Next base: position 6,443 of record JAEVZT010000614.1, on the reverse strand, counting down.
ATCATTGTGCCGCCGGTCGTCGGGCAGGTGAAGCCCCCGTCATCCTGCGCCAGCACGGTCGTCGGCACGACGATCAGCGCCAGCACTAGCAGCAGCGGTAGTAACTTGTTGCGCATGTTCTTTCTCTCCTCACTGATGAAGTAAACAGTTGACAGTGAACAGTTCACAGTAAGGGGATCAAACTACTTACTGTGACCAACAAACAGATGCTTCAACAACAGCGCATTTGAACCCTCCACTCACGAACGCAGCTGCGGATCGAGCGCGTCGCGCAGCCCATCGCCGACAAAATTGAAGGCGAGGACGATTAACGAAATGGTCACGCCGGGGACGATCCAGATCCACCACGCGGTACGCACCCACTGCTGCGCCTCAGACAGCATGTTGCCGAGGCTGGCATTCGGCGGCGGCACGCCCAGCCCGAGGAAGCTCAGGGCGCTTTCCGTCAGGATGGCGCTGGGGATCGAGAGCGTCGCGGCGACGATCACCGACGACATGGTATTCGGCAGCAGGTAGAGCACGATGATGCGCCAGTCGGGCGCGCCGACCGCCCGCGCCGCCGTCACGTATTCCTGCTCCTTGAGCGACAGAAACTGCGCCCGCACCAGCCGCGCGACCGTCATCCAGTTGAGCGCGCCGATGGCGAAGATCAGCGCCAGCAGCGACCCGCCGAGGATGCCGGCGAGGATCAGCAGCAGCATGAAAGCGGGTACGGCAAGGAAAACATCGGTCACGCGCATTAGCAGGTTGTCGATCCAGCCGCCGAAATAGCCCGCCAGCGCGCCGAACGTCACGCCAATCACGAGCTGGAAGACGACGGCGGTCACGCCGACGAACAGCGAGATCCGCAGCCCGCTGATGGTGCGCGACAGGTAATCGCGCCCGTAGTTGTCAGTCCCGAGCGCGTATTCATAGGATGGCGGCTGCGGTCTGCCGCCGGCGTAGGCGGTGTTGGTCGCGTTCGGGTCATAGGGCGAAACGTAGTCGCCGAAGACGGCGATCAGCACGAAGGCGATCAAGACGACGGCACTCGCCAGCGCCAGCCGGTGGCGGGCGAACTGATGCCACGCTTTGGCGCGCGGTGACGTTTCCAGACGGGGGATGGTGAGGGGCGCGGTTTCAGTCATCATAGCGGATTCTTGGGTCAACCCACGCATAAGCGATATCTGCGAGCAGGCTGCTGCCGACGATCAACAGCGCCGAGAGCATCGTCACCGCCATGATCACCGGGTAGTCGCGCCCGCTGACCGCCGTCACGCCCAGCCGCCCGATGCCGGGCCAGCTAAAGATCGTCTCGGTGATGTACGCGCCGGTGACGATGCTTGGCACGGAAATACCAACCAGAGTGATCATCGGCAGGAGCGAATTGCGGAGCGCGTGCAGCAGCAGGACGCGCCGTTCCGCCAGTCCCTTACTGCGGGCGGTGCGGATGTAATCCTGTCCGAGCGTTTCCAGCAGCGCCGACCGCTGGTAGCGTGACCACGCGGCGAGCTGCGCCAGACTCAGGACGATCACCGGCAGGATCATATGGTGGATCACGTTGAGTACGGCTTGCGCGCCTTCATAATTCTCGCGCACCGAGCGCATCCCGGTCGCCGGAAACCAGTTGAGCTGTATCGAGAAGACTTGCAGCAGCAGCAGCGCCACCCAGAAGATCGGCACGGAGATGCCGACCAGCGCCAGCACGCTCAGGAGGTAGTCGATCGCCGTATAGCGTTTGAGCGCCGAAATCACGCCGATCGGCACTGCGAAGATGAACGAGATCGCCAGCGCGCTGCCGCTCAGGAGCAGGGTGTTCGGCAGGCGGTCGCCGACTTCGAGGCTGACGGGACGACGCGTGCGAAACGAAAAGCCGAGGTCTCCGGTCAGGGTCTTGCCGAGCCACGCGACATAGCGCACATGCACCGGCTGATCGAGCCCCAGACTGACGCGTACCTGCTGGATGTATTCGGGATCAGCCCCTTTTTCGGGGTCGATATACATCTGGGCAGCGTCGCCGGGCGCGATCTCGACGATCAGGAACGTTAGCAGCGAGATCACCAGCAGCAGCGGGATCGCCTGTAGCAAGCGTCGAACAATGTACTTCGTCATCGGCGTCGAACTCGACCTTTCGGGAACAAAAAAGCCCCGACGACAGCGCGCAGGGGCTTCACCATGATTACTCGCTTGACACTCAAGCGGGTAATTCGCCCTGACACGCTGAAAGACCGCTGCCGCGCATGGGGCAGCAGCGACAACAAAGCATGGGTTCGGCGGTGAAAACTGGTGAAGCGCAGTAAAGGTTCATCTGTTTTGTCAACCGGCGCTTGCGCGCATCCGTGTAGAGCATGTGTTGGGAATGGCGAAGATGAACATAGCACGGTTTCAAGGCGCTTGCAAGAGGTTGGCAATACCACGTTTTGACAACCGATCGGCGACTTGATACGCTCTGGTGCATGACGACAGAATCCCACACCTCAACCTACGAAAGTGAACTGCTGGCGTGGCGCAAGTCGGTTGACGACAGTCTGCGCGCCGACGACGGCTGGCTGACGCTGATCGGGCTGTATTGGCTGCATGAGGGCGAAAATACGGTCGGCAGCGCGGCGGATGCCGACGTGCCGCTGCCCGCCGACTCCGCGCCCGAACAGCTCGGCGTGATCGATCTGCGCGACGGTGAACTGCGCTTCCGCGCCGCCGCCGGTGCGCCGGTTTACGTCGACGGAGAAGCTTTGACCGAAGCGCCGCTGCGCCCCGATACCCATGACGACGGCGCGTCTCTGATCAGCATTGGAACGCTGCGCTTCTTCGTCATCCGGCGCGGCGATCAGTACGGCGTGCGCATCCGCGACCTGAATCACGACATGCGGCGGACGTTCGCCGGACGGCAGTGGTTCGACATCAACCCGGCTTACCGCCTCAAAGCGACGTTCACCCCGTATGCCGAAGCGCAGATCGTTGGCGTGCTCAACAGCGTCGGCATGGTCGTGCCGATGACCAGCCCCGGCGTCATCGAATTCACGCTCGGCGGTCATGAATATCAACTGTCGGCGCTGGAGACCGACGACGACAGCTTCTGGTTGATCTTCAAGGACGCGACCAACGGGACGCTCACCTACGGCGGCGGGCGCTTCCTGATCGCGCCGCGGCTTGAGGATGGCGGCGTCGACCTCGACTTCAACCGCACCTACCTGCCGCCGTGCGCGTTTACGCCGTACGCCACCTGCCCGCTGCCGCCGCGCGAAAACACGCTGCCGGTCGCCATCCACGCAGGGGAACGCCTTTAGGGAACACCCCCTCACCCCCTGCCCCTATCCCACGCAAGCGGGGAGACGGGAGACAAACTGCGCTCTGTTTGCGCCCGCCCCCGAATTCGGGGGCGGGAAGCGATCGTAGATCGCGGGGTGGGGGTTAGTGCCTATTTACCCCTCAGCCGTTGCTTCCGGCGTCATTTCCGCTTCCGGTTCTGCCGTTTCCATGCCTGTCAAATCGGAGAACTCGACGCGCTGGATCGGGAACTCGGCGATCACGTTCTGCTGCTGGTTGATTTGCGCGTGGAGCACGTAGACATCGCCGTTACGGATGGCTGCCGTCGTCGGGAAGACGGGACCGACCTCGAACGCGCCGGTCACGCGGGCGCTCTCGAAATCGTCATCGCTCTCGACGCGGAAGACCGTGCCGAGCGCGTTCGACACGACCGCCAGCGTCCGGTCGTCAATGAAGACGATCCCGTCCTCGTTCGGAATGTCCATATCCAGCGCCACCTGCGTGAAACCGCCGGGATTATCAAGCGGGATCTTGATCAGCCCCGGCACGAGTACGGCGATCAGGTAGTTGCCCGCCTCGTTGTAGGTAATGCCGTTGAGCGCGAACTGGGTTGAAAAGCGCTGGTCTTCGAGAAAAACTGAAGCATTACCCTGCGGATCGACGCGGTAGATCACGCCGGCGAAGCTGTCGGTGACGTAGGCGTTGCCCTGACTGTCGACGGCGACATCGTTGGCGAAGTGTTCGGGGTCATTCGGCAGCAGCGGGGCAAAGTCGACGAATGCCAAGTTTTCGCCGCTCGTCAGGTCATAGATGCCGAGGAAGGCTTCAGTTTCGCGGTTGGTCACGGCGACCAGCAGACGGTTGCCCGCCTCGTCGACCTCGATACCGGTGCTCGACGGGATGCGCTCGTCCTCGACAAACGGCGTCACCGTGCCATCGTCGGCGACAGCGAAGACCGTCCCCTCGGCAAGCGATCCGACGAGGAAGCGCCCGTTGACGCTGTCATACTCGACGCCTTCGGGGAACAAGCCTTCGCGCACTGCGACGACCATATCAGGGTTCGTCATAGCGTCGCCGGTCGTTTCGGGGGTGACTTCCGGCGTCGCGTCCTGTGCGTAAACTGCGCCGAACGATGCCAGCAGCGCCAGCATCAACAGGGTGGTGAACACGTTTCGCTTGGTCATCATGGCGATTGCCTTCTCCTATTCACGCTGCGTTCAACCTGTGTATGACACGCGGTAAATGACGCCGTTCTGATCCTCGGCGATCAGCAGCGAGCCGTCCGGCGCGATCGCCAGCCCGGCGAGGCGCCCAAAGTTCGCCAGCTGATCCTCAATCAGGAAGCCGGTCAGGAAATCCTCAAATCCGGTCGGCTGCCCGTCGTCGTCGAAGACAACCCGCACGACCTTGTAGCCCGTCGGCGGGTTGCGGTTCCACGACCCGCGCATGGCGACAAAGGCATCGCTGCGGTAGTCTTCCGGGAACTGTTCTGCCGTGTAGAAGACCATGCCGATCGGCGCGCTGTGCGCCGTGTATTCGAGCACCGGACCGACGGTTGTCTGACAATGGGCAGCGCGTCCTGTACCGCCCGGCGGCTCCGAGGCGATAAAGACGTCCGGCTGCCGGTCGCCGTAGCAGAAGGGCCAACCGTAATTCATATCGAATTCGAGCCGGTTGAGTTCTTCCGGCGGCTGCTCGTCGCCGCGCCAGTCCGACCCGTGATCAAAAGCCCACAGCTCGCCCGTGACCGGATGCCAGCCGAAGCCGATCGTGTTGCGCAGCCCTTCCGCGAAGACCTCGCGCGCCGATCCGTCTGGCTGCGCTCGCAAGATCGTGGCGCTTTCGGGGTTCGTCTCGGCACAGGCGTTGCAGGTGCTGCCTACCGTGATAAAGAGCGCTCCATCCGGGCTGAACGCCAGCGTCCGGTTCGGGTGCTGTCCGGCGTCCGGCAGGTCGCTGATGATCTCTTGCAGCGCGCCGAACGACCCGCCGCCCAAGTATTCGGCTGTGAACAGCTTGGTATCGGTCACGAGGTAGACCAAGCCATTGTTGAAGGTGATGCCGTGAACGTAAGGCAGGTCAGACGCGACGACGTTGATTTCTTCGGAGTCGTTCATGCCGTCCCCGTCCTGATCAGACAGGGCGACGACATCGCCTTCCTGCCGCCGAGTCAGCAGGATGAAGCCGTCAGGCATGACCGCCATCCAGCGCGCGTTGCCCAAGCCCTGTGCGAAGACGTTGACCTGAAAGCCGTCGGGCAGCGTCAGCCGGTCGAGAAAGTCTTCCGAAAAGGGCAGCGTCTCGGTGATGACGGCGCTGCCCTCAATCGTGTTGGCGAGCCCCGGTTCAGTTGCTTCGGGCGTTGCTTCCGGTGTGGCGTCCTGCGCGGCGACTGGCACGACGAGCAGCAGCGCCAGCGCCGCGATCGCGCAGATCGTGACCAGCGGACGTGAAACGCGTATCATCCTATCCGCCATAAACCTGTTCCTCCATCTATAAGCTTGTACGCACGGGGTGCAGACGAAACGGTATCTGGTCGAGATTAAAGCTGTTATAACTTTATAGGAGTACTTCTGTAGAAACAGCGGACAGGAGTCTGATTTCGTGGTGGTCAAATGAGCAAGGAGAACCGCATGGCAGTGAATGATTTGACCCTGTCAACGCGCGCGCTTGAGTTCGGGCTGCAAAGTGAAGGCGATCGCCTGTGCTGGCGAACCTTCAGCCTGAACGGGCGTTCGTGGCTGCACGCCGATACAGGCGGGGGATTGTTCGGTGTCGTGGTCGACGGGGAGCATTACGACGCGCTGAATCTGGCGTGCCTCGATCTGACGCTCGATGAGTCGGCTGAAGGGTACAAGACTGCCATCGCGCGATTCGATGGCGGTGGGTTCGAGGTGGAACATCACACGCGCGTTTACGAGGACAGCGCGCTTGTCGAAATGTGGCTTATCGTCAGGAACACCGGCGATCATGCGCGGCGGGTGACGCGCCTCGACTCGTTCGCGCTCGACATCCCACAGGGCATGTATGATCTGCTGCGCTACAACAGTGATTGGGGTAGGGAATTTGATCCCGTGCGCGCGCCGCTTGAGGGGGCGATGACGCTCGAAACACGGCTCGGGCGCTCGTCGAAGGGACAGCACCCGTTTTTCGCGCTGTTCGACGCGACAGGAGCGGTTCTGTCGGGAGCGGTGGCG
>JAEVZT010000590.1 GCA_023392115.1 Chloroflexota bacterium | reverse complement strand
ATCAACGCGACTCTGGCGACAGGTAATCCCGGTCGCGCGTACGAACTGCTGTATGATTACGTCAGCAGCTATGGCGGGCATTTCACCGCCGCGAGCGATGAAGAAGCCTTCAACGCGACGCGCATTGTCGCCCGCAACGACGGCATTTCGGTCGAACCGGCGACGGCGGTCGCGTTCGCCGGCTTGTTCAAGATGGTGCAGCAGGGCGTGATCAAGCCTGATGACGTGGTCGTCCTCAACTGTTCCGGTCACACGATGGCGGTTGAGACGACGATCCTCGGCGAGAAATGGCAGCGCTCGGTTGACCTGTCGCAGCGGACGCACGTCCCGCTGCCGCCGCAGGAGGGGCTGGTTTCGGCGATCGAGCAGATGGACCCGGGGGCGCAGCGGATCGTCATCATCGAGGACAATCACGACGCGGCGCGGCTGATCAAGCGCGTGCTGCAAGCGCGCGGCGCGCACGTCTTCGTCGCCCACAACGGCGCGGCAGGTCTGGAAATTGTGCGCCAGACGCGCCCGGACATGGTCATCACCGACTTGATGATGCCGGACGTTGACGGTTTCGCCGTGATCGACACGCTCAAAGCCGATCCGGACTTGCAGCACATTCCGATCGTCGTCATGACGGCGAAGGAATTGACCGCAAGGGAGCGCGACCGCTTGCAGTCACAGGTTGACATGCTGCTGCAAAAAGGCTCGTCGATTGACGACGAGGTGATCGAGAATCTTGTCGGCAAGCTCGACTAGGGATTTAGAGCGGCACGGGCATGACAAGCACGATCCTGTACATCGAAGACGATCCTGCAAGCCGCGTGCTGGTTGAACGCACGCTGCGCTACGGCGGTTACCGCGTGGTCACCGCCGACTGCGGCTTGCAGGGCATCGATGTCGCACGGCGCGAAGTGCCCGACCTGATCCTGACGGACATCAACCTGCCGGACATGAACGGGCGCGAAGTCACCACCATGCTCCGCAGCGATCCGCGCTTCAAAGCGACGCCGATCGTCGCGCTGACGGCACAAGCGATGCAGGATCAGCGCGAGATGACGTTCGCCGCCGGAATCACCGGCTACCTGACCAAGCCGCTTGACGTCGAAGGGCTGCTCGAACAGGTCGCCTACTACCTGCGCGGCGGTCACGACGAGATCGACAAGCAGATCCTGTCCGACGCGCAGACGCGCTATTCGCAGGAGCTTGTCACCCGGCTCGAAGGGCGCATCCGCGACCTCGAATCGGCCAACGCTTCGCTGCGACGGCTCGACGAGATGAAGGAGTCGTTCATCCAGCTCACGGCGCACGAGCTGCGCACGCCGCTGACGCTCGTCTATGGCTACAGCCGCCTGCTCGAGGACAATGCTGAAATCAAGGCGCTCTTGCACGACGACGCCGACACGCGCATGTTGTTCGAGGGCTTAACCGGCTCGATTCAGCGGATGCAGGTCATCATCAACGAGATTCTGACCGTCAGCCGGATCATGACCAACCGCATCGACCTGACGATCGGACCGACCGATCTCGGCGCGATCGTCCAGCGGACGATTCAAACCTACAGTCAGGCAATTCAGGAACGCAGCCTGACGATCCAGTTCGACAAAGCCGACTTCCCCGACCGGATGCTGGCGGACTGGGACTTGCTCGAACTGGCGATCCGCAACCTGATCAGCAACGCGATTAAATACACGCCGGACGGTGGGTGGATCGCGTTCGACGCCGACATCGACGGCGACAGCGTGCGTGTGAGCATTCAGGACAGCGGAATTGGCATCGCACCGGACGATCTGCGCACGATTTTCGATCGTTTCCACACCATCGGCGACGTCCAGCTTCACTCGACGAGCAAAACCGCGTTTCGCGGCGGCGGCATCGGCTTGGGGCTGGCGGTGTGCAAGGGGATCATCGAGGCGCACGGCGGACGCCTGTGGGCAGAGAGCGCGGGTTACGACCCGGTCAATCTGCCGGGGAGCACCTTCTTCATCGTCCTACCGTTGGTCACCAAGCCGAAGGGGTAGATTCATGCGACTCGTCAAGCCATCCGCGCAAACGCAGGGCGTCGTCGCCGCGCTGCTGACGCCGGTCTTCCTCGGCGTCGCGCCGATCTTCGGCAAGGTTGCGATTCGCGCGGGCGCCGACCCGTTCACGGTCGCCGCCGTCCGCACCGTGATCGCCGTCGCGCTTCTGTGGCTGTTCTATCTCGTCTTTCTGCGCAAGTACATCTACATCTACCCGGCGGGGCTGCTCGGCTGTATTGTCGTCGGGGTTGTCAACGGCATCGGGTCGCTGTTCTTCTACGGCGGGCTTGGGCTGCTCGACGCCTCGCTGGCGCAGCTCCTCAACGGCTTGTATATCGTCTTCGCCGTGCTGCTGTCACATCTCGGCGGCGAGAAGATCGACAGGCGCATCGCGCTCCGCGTCGGGCTGGCGCTGATCGCGCTGGTCATGCTCACCGGCTTCGGCGGGCAGGCGGTGGACTGGCTCGGCGTCGGCTTGCTGATCGCCAACGCCATCATGTTCGCCGGGACGATCATCCTCAGCCAGTACGTGCTGTACGAAATGCCGCCGTTCACGGCGACGCTCTACATCATGACGACCATGGGGATCGTCGTCTTAATGGCGTGGGCAGCTGTCGGCACACCGGTCGACGCGCAGACGTTGGAAGCGACGTTCACGCCAATCCTGCTGCTGGGCGTCACGACGGCGATCTCACGCCTGGCGATGTTCGCCAGCATTCAGGTTTTCGGCAGCCTGCGGACGGTAATCATGGCGGTTGGCGAACTCGGCGTAGCGCTGGCGCTGGCGTACTTCGTCCTCGGCGACCGCCTGACGACAATTCAGGTGCTCGGCGTCGGCGTGCTGGGGGTCAGCATGCTGCTCGTCCGCTCAAGCGACCTGCTGCCGCGCGGCATCAACCCGAACGCGCTGCTCGTGCGCGTCATGGCGAACGTCCAGTTCCAGCGCATCGCCTTTCACAAGGCATTCGGCAGGGCGGAACACGACAACGAATTCGGCGTGATGGGGCAGATTACGCCGACAGAGATGCAGGCAATTCAGAAGATGATGGGGGCGACCAACCGCCCTGTCGATCCGTTCCCGCTGTCACGCGGCGGCAGCGTTGACCTGTCAGCATTCCTCAACGCCGACCCACCGCCTAAACAGGGCGAGCCAAGCAGTTCGAACGACAAGTAACTCACGCTGGGGAACGGTGCAGACT
>JAEVZT010000550.1 GCA_023392115.1 Chloroflexota bacterium | reverse complement strand
ACATGGATCCATGCATCCGCCTCATGCGCCCGATCGCAAATCTCGTCGATGGGATCAAACGCGCCTGTGTTGACATTGCCAGCTTGCACACAGACGATCGTCGAGCCATCCATGGCAGGTAAGGCGTCAACGCGCATGCGCCCTTGACGGTCTACGGGAACACGTATCAGACTGCTGCGCCCAAAGCCGAGAATGGCAAGCGCCTTGAAAAGTGTTGTGTGCGCCTCCTCACTCACGATCACGTGGACACGCGGCGCGCCATGAAAACCGTCGTTCTCCACATCCCAGCCTTGGCGTCGGAGAATGGCATCACGCGCTGCTGCCAATGCCGTAACATGCGCCATGGAAGTTCCGGTCACAAATCCGCCGGCTGCCTCTTGAGGAAGGTGAAGAATATCAAGCAGCCAGCGGAGAGCGTACTCTTCAATGCGTGCCGCGACGGGAGAGGCAGCAAACAGTCCCGCATTCTGATCCCAAGCAGCGGCGAGCCAGTTGGCGGCGACGGCTACAGGTAAGCTGCCACCAATGACAAACCCAAAGAAGCGGCTGCCCGCGGAGCCAACCGTCGCCGGTGAGCCTACGTCATCGAGCAGACGGAGGACTGTTTGGGAATCCGTGGGCGCATCGGGGAGATCGCCGCTCAGCAGGGAAAGACGGTCTACATCGGCTTGAGCCGGTTGAACCGGTCTGCTCTCCAGCTGTTCCAAGTATCGCGCGGCTCGACTCGCTGCCTCGGTGAGCAGGCTCGTCGTCAATGGACTTTCGTTCACGCTACCCTCCACAGTACATCAAAAGGGTTATCAACTGGAGCATGCAAGGTTAAGCAGCGTGACATAGTGGACGTGCCCGCTGCTCGATCACGGCGCGGTAATGGTCAAACACGTCGCAGACATTGATCTGCGGACGTCAAATGAGATTCGTGCTCGACACCTCAAAAACGTACGCCCCCGACGCAACGTCATGCACCAAGCCGGTCACGAGATCCCTGTTAAGGGTGATGTGCCCATTATACGGTAAATAGACGGTCGCAGTCGTGTTCGGCGGTACGACGATTCTGTATTCGAACCTGCCGCCTTCGCGCTGCCAGCTTGAGATCACAGTCCCATATAGCGTTTCTAACTTGGCGCGGGCGTATGTTAGCCCGCCGCCGGGCTGCGGACGGAGGATAACGCGCTTGTAACCCGGTGCAGCGGGGTCAACGTCGATACCCGCAACCGAGTTATACAGCCACGCGCCGATCGCGCCGTAAGCATAATGGTTGAATGAGTTCATCTCCGGGGTCTGGAAGCCATTTTCGGGCGTCCAACCATCCCAGCGTTCCCAGATCGTCGTCGCGCCCTGTGTCACAGCGTACAACCACGAGGGCCAGCTTGTCTGACACAGCAGGTCGTAGGCGGTGTTTGCGCGCCCGTTGTCGCTCAAGACGTGATTGATGTACGGCGAACCGACAAAGCCCGTGGAAAGGTGCATCCCACGGCGTTCGAGATCAGCGATCAGCTCATCGACAGCAAGCGAGCGCAGCTCATCCGGAAGCAGGTCGAAGTGCAGTGCCAGCACGTATGCCGTTTGCGTGGGTGTGAACAGGTCGGTGTTGAAAACTTTCGACTCTGGGGCACCGTAATCAACGACTTGCAGATTGCCGCGCGAGAGGCTGTCAGCCTCATCCATCAGCCGGCGAATCTCCGACGGGACTGCCCGCTGAACGGGTTCAGGGCTGCCGGTCAGGTAACGCGCGGCGAACGCCGCTCTTGTCATCTGAAACAGCGTTTCATAACGAGCGGCATCCTCTGGCTTGCCAAGGACGTCCGCAATCTTCGACATCAGACTGGCGTCGTAGGCGAGAAACGCCGTGCCGATCAGGTCACGCGGTGTGCTGGCGTTGATTGAGAGCCAGTCACCAAATCCGGGCCAGCCCTCGTAGTCAGGCGCGCAGCGGATACAGCCGGGGCTGGTTTGGACGAGGAAATCCATGAACCGGGTCATGGTGGCGTAGTGCTGCTCGAGGATGCGTTTGTCTCCGTAGCACAGATAAATCGTCCATGGGCAGATAATCACGGCGTCCGCCCACGCGGGCCCGCCATCCGTTGGCACGTCAGTTGCGTAGGGGACGACTGCGGGTACAGAACCATCCTCATTCTGGGCGTCGGCAACATCGTACGCCCATTTTGTCATAAAACCGGCGATGTTCATGTTGAACGCGGCGGTGCGAACGAATACCTGTATATCGCCTGTCCAGCCGAGGCGCTCGTCGCGCTGAGGACAGTCGGTCGGAATGTCGACGAAATTGCCTTTTTGTCCCCAGAGGATGTTGTGCTGAAGCTGGTTTAGCAGCGGCTCGGAGCATTCAAACGTTCCGGTGTGTTCCATGTCCGAGTGAAGGACAATGCCGGTGATCGTGTCGCGCGTGACTTCGCCGCCGTAGCCTTCAACTTCTACGTAGCGGAAGCCGTGGAACGTGAATTTCGGTTCCCAGACTTCCTCGCCGCTCCCTTTGAATGTGTAGTAGTCGGTCGCGTGTGCGGTACGCAAATTCGCTGTGTAGAGCGAACCGTCAGGGTTCAAGACTTCGGCGTGACGGATCATGATTGTCGTTCCGGCGGGTGCTGAACCCCTGAAACGCACCCGCCCAACCATGTTCTGCCCAAGATCGAATACGTACCGCTTGCGCCCCATACTCGCGCGGTTGACCGGGTCTGCGACCGGTTCGAGTTCTTGCATGCGCCGCACGATGGGACCCGTGAGCGCGACGAGTTTCAGGTTGGGAGGGTTGAAGGTTTCGACAGGGTGGGCGTTTAGCAGCGCCACGCTCGGAGTATCCCAGCCGGGGACTTCCTTGCGAGCATCGTAGGCTTCTCCCATGATCAAATCGCTGTGCGTGATCGCGGCGAAATGATATGTCCACGAGCCGTCCGACACAACCGTGTGCATGCTGCCGTCGACAAGCGTGACTTCAAGCTGTGCCAAGAGCTGGGGGCGATCGACGTAGTTCTGGCGGTGAAGCCAGCCAATATAACCAGCCGCCCAGCCATCGCCGAGGACAGCGCCGATCACGTTCTCACCGCGCCGGAGCAGCGCCGTCACATCGTAAGTCAGGTACTGCACCCGCTTGCTGTAATCCGTCCAGCCGGGGGCGAAAACGTCGTTACTTACGACCTGACCATTAATCGAGCATTCAAACAGCCCCAATGCCGTGACATACAGGCGCGCCGACGCAACCGCAGCTGGCAGGGCAAACGGTTTACGCAGGTAGGGGACAGGAAAGGTGCTGCGCGCTCCGCCGGCAAACGGCGTGCCAATCCACTGCGCCTGCCAATCCTCTTGAGTCAAAAGCCCCATCTCGAACCACGCGCTGTCGCTGGAGATCGGCAAGTCGTTCTCATCCCAGACCGTGACCCGCCAGTAAACACGCTGGCGCGAGCGCAGCGGCTGACCCCCGTAGGGTACATGGACAGATTGATCAGACTCGATTTTGCCGCTGTCCCACAGATCGGCGCCATGGTTATCAATGAGTTGTGCCTTGCTGGCAGCCACAACACGGTAAGCAGTCTGCCGCGCTCCCTGACGCTCGGTTGCAAGCTGCCAGCTGAAGCGCGGAACGGCAACGTCAATGCCGAGCGGATTGTTTCGGTATTCTGTGGTGAGGCGTGTAACCGGCGTCATGCCAAGTCCTTTTGAAAAACGCATTCGGGCTGCTCTGGAGGAACCTGTCGCTTTCAGAACGATAAAGCTTCTCCGAAGCTCTCGTTCTGCTTGACAAAATTAGCGAAACTCTCTACTCTGAAATCAATTTACACGATTAAGGTTATTCGTGCAAATAAGTTTCTTGCACACGCGCTATGAATAGAAAGCGACCTACTCAAGCCGACGTCGCGCGTATAGCGGGGGTGTCGCGTGCCACCGTGTCCTACGTGCTCAACGACCTGACTGACCAGCGGATTCCGATTTCGGGCGAAACGCGGCAGCGTGTGTTAGATGCGGTTGCGCGGCTGGGCTATGAAGTGGATGCACGTGCTCAGGCGCTGCGCAGCGGCGAAACCAAGACGATCGGCGTGCTGCTTCCGATCTACGAGAATCCCTTTTTCTGGCAAATCTTGGTTGGCGTTTCCGCGGAAGCAGAAGCAAATGGCTACAACGTTCTGCTGTCACACAGCGCCCTGACGCCGGAAAAGGAAATTCAGAGCGTACGTGAACTTGCCGAGCAGCGGGTTGACGGCTTAGTGCTTCTGATAGGCTTCCAGCGGATTCCCGAGCAAATCCTCAATCAGCTGCGCCGTTCAAGCCGCCCAATTGTCGAGATCAGCGCGACCGACTCGGAGTTTGACGCCGTAAAGCAGGGCTACGGCGACGGTACGCGCGCGCTCATGTCGCACCTCCTTGAATTCGGTCACAGACGCATCGGTTTCATCTACGGGGTCACAATTCCGATACAGGGATTCGACCGGCTTGAAGCCTACCGCGAGTCGCTGGAAGCGGCAGGGCTGACATATGATGAATCGCTGGTTCGCCAGTGCGGTCCCCTGATGACAGATGGTTACCAAGCCGCGCGAGATCTGCTGACACAGCCAGAGC
>JAEVZT010000531.1 GCA_023392115.1 Chloroflexota bacterium | reverse complement strand
GGTAGATGCTGACCGACAGCGCGGCAAGCGAGTTGAGCAGTTCTTCGGCGACGTTTTCGAGCGCGTCTTGCAGCGTTTCGGCAGAGGCGGCGGCGGTCGTCACGCTGAACAGGAAGCTCATTTCGTTCGCGCGCCGTCCGGCTTGCTGGAACAACTGCGCGTTGTCGATGGCGACGGCGATCTGACCGGCGAGCGTCGTCAAGACGTTGACATCGTCGGCGTCGAAGGCGTTCGGCTGGTTCGACTGCACGTCGAGCGCGCCGACGACTCGCCCCTTGAGGGTCAGCGGGACTGCCATTTCCGAGCGCGTGTGTGGCAGGTACGGGTTCGGGCGGTGGACGACGCGCGCGTCGGATGTGTCCGAGGCGATGACCGGTTTCGCCGTCTCCGTCACCTGACCGATGACGCTGGCAGACCCACGCGCCAGCTTGTGCCGGATCGCCAGCAGCTGCTGACCGGCTTCGCCCGTGCTCGCGTGTAGTTCGGCGAAATCGTCGTCGGCGTCCATCATGAACACCTGAACGTGGTCGTAGCCGAAAGCGTCGCGGATCAGATCGACGATTCGCGGCAGCAGGATGTTCAGGTCGAGGATCGAACTGGCGATCTGGCTGACTTCCGTCGATGTCGCCAGCTGGCGGGCGCGGCGTTCGGTCTGCGCCAGCAGGCGCGAGGCTTCCATACGCAGCGAGGCTTGTTCGGCGAACGAGCGGAAGATACGTTCGTCGCGCTCGCTGTGCGTGTACGGTTCGCGCGAGCCGACGACCAGCGCGCCGATCGGGCGTCCGCCCGCCCGCAGCGGGACGATGCTCGCCGAGCGCAGGTCAAGGCTTTCGATGCCGAGCCGTTCCGCCGCTTCGAGTTCCACATCTGTCTGCACGTCGTCGATCGTCACCACGTCCGGCGACGCCAGCAAGCGCCACGCCGGGAACTGCCCCGACGCCAGCTTCATGCCCGACAGCGTGAACGGGTGCGTGCCGTCTTTATGCCAGCTTGCCGCGATTTGCGCGCTGGCGTCGGGCAGCGTCCATTCGCGGCTCTGGAGCATGGCGATGAACGCCTGCGTGATCGGGCGGTTCGACAGGTGGCTGACGGCGACGTTCAGGATGTCCTCGGTTGTGGCGGCGTCGCTCAGGGCGCGGCTCGCCTGATAGAGGATGCTCGTTTCGGCGAGCGCGTTCTGGAACTGATTCAGCAGCAGGAAGTTGTCGATGACAACCGAGGCGCTGTCGGCGATCGCGCTCAAGTAGCGCGTTTCGCCGCCGCTGAAGGGCTTGGGCGCGTGATAGGCGATGACGAAGCACCCGCTCGGCTCGTCTTTCGTCCGCAGGTGGACGATCGCCAGCCCGCGCACGCTGCCGAGCGCCAGCAGATCGCGTTCGAACGGCGATGGGTCGGCGAGCGTCCGCAGATCCTCGATGTGGGTGTCCGGCAGGCCCAGCAAATCATGCCGCTGGAGCACCTCGGCAAACGCGGTCGGCGCGTCGTCAAGGCTGACGCTGAACAGCGGTTGCAGCACGCCGTCAGCGTTGAGGAAGGCGGCGTACAAGTCGGGCGCGAGCGTTTCGAGCGCGCTCTGGAGCGCCGCCGCGATGTCTTCAATCGTCCGCGCGCGGCTGATGCTCGTCGTCGCGCCGTAAAGTGACGCCGTTTCCTGAAGGGCGACTTCGGTGCTGCGGAACAGGTAGCGGTTGTCAAGCGCGACCGAGACGCTGTCGGTCAGCGTCGTCAGGAACTGTTCACGTTCCGGCTGGAAGTCGGCGGCGTCGGCGTAGGTTAGCACGATCCAGCCGAAGGGGAGGCTGCGGCGCGTGCTCGTGCCCATCGGAATTGAGGCGAATGCCTGCACGTCGTTCGCCAACAGCGCCGTCCGCAGCGCCTCGTCGATTTCCGGGCTGTCGGCGGTGTTGTCGACGAACAGCGCCTCGGACGGGTCGAGGATGCCGCGCGGAAGCTGCCACGCGCCGGTTTCGCCGCTCAGTGAACGCGCGACGCGCACTTCGCCCTGCCGTTCGTCGAGCAGGACGATGTAAGCGTCGGTCGCCTGCTGGATGCTCAACTGCTCAAGCACCGCGTCGAGCACGTCGTCGACCTCGCCGGCTTCGGACAGCGCGCGCGTCGTTTCGTAGAGCGCGACGGTTTCGAGCAGGTTCGACTCAAGCGTTCGTTCAAGGCTGCGCAGGGCGCTGATGTCTTGGAAGGCGGCGACGATCGCGGTCGTCTCGCCTTGACTGTCGGTGATCGGCGCGGCATTGACGAGCAGATGGGTTTCGCCGCCGTCGCCGTCGAGGACGGTTACGTCGTCGCTTGTGGCGAGCATTCCGGTCTGCGCAGCGGTGAAGATCGGCATCTCATCGGCGGTATACGGGATGGTTGTCCCGCTGTGGTAAATGTGATAGCGGTCAACGTCGAACGGCGCGCTTTCGTCAATCTGCTGCTTGAGCAGGGTTTCGATTTCGCTGTTGAACTGGAGCGGCTTGTAAGTCAGCGGGTCGAGCACGAGCACGCCTGCCGGCAGCGTGTCGAGGATCGAGCGCAGGCGCGTCCGTTCGTCTTCGGCGGCGAAGAACAACCGCTGGTTCTCGACGGCGATCGCCACCTGCGTCGCCAGCGTCCCGACGAGCTGCTCATCGCTCTCGTCGAGATCAGGCGCTTGCAGCGATCGTCCGACCATCAACGCGCCGATCGGCTCGCCGTCGAGCCGGATCGCCGTCAGCAGCTGTTTGCCGTAGGCGCTGAGCGTTTCGTCCGTCACGCCGGAGAACGCGGGGTACGCGCCCGGTTCGTTGACGAGCAGCATCCGGTCAAGCCCGAAGGCTTCGGTGAGCGGCAGGCGGTCGTGGGCGGGGTCGTAGGCGTCGCGCGTACCGCCGATCGCGTCGAGGTCGGGGTTGTGCTGACTGACCGTCACCAGTTGTTCGCCCTTGTCGTCGAGCAAGACCAACTGCCAGCGATCGTAGTTGGCGGGTTGCGCCACGCGGGCGAACACTTCGCCGATGTGTTCTTCGAACGCCAAGCCAATGCGGGCGGCAAGCTGACCGGCTTCGGCGAGCGCCAGCGCGCGCTGCGCCTGTTCCTGCGCTTCCTCGAACAGGCGGGCGTTTTCGATGGCGATGGCGACGCGGTCGGCGACAGCACGCATGATGACGTGATCGTCGTCGGTGAAGGTGGCATCCGGCGGCGCGGCGGCTTCAAGCGCGCCGATGACCTCACCGCGCACGGTGATTGGCACGCGAACCGCGTCCGCTCTATCTGCCGGAATTGCCCTGTCGCGCTCGACATTCAGCAGGTCGTAGTGGTAGCTGTGCTGGAGAGCGCGGTCGGCGCTCGCCTGTTCCCACGCGGTTCGCGTGAGCTGGCGGTTGAGGGCGTCGATCTGCTGGACGCGCTCTTCGGACTGTACCAGCAGGCGCAAGTTCTCAATCGCGACGGCGATCTGATCCGCCATCATCTGGAACATGCGGATTTCGTCAGTCTGGAAGCGGTTTGGCTGCTTGCTCTGCACGTCGAGCGCGCCGATCACGCGGTCGCCAATCATCAGCGGCAGCGCCATCTCGGCGCGCGTCTCCGGCAGCAGCGGATTGAAGCGGTGCGGCGATCCCGGCTCTTTGCGTTCGGTGTCGTTGACGATCACCGCTTTGCCGGACGCCGGCACCGAACCGATGACCGACTCGGAGCCAACGGCAATCTGGTGCTTGCGCTCAAGCAGCTGCCTGCCGATCTCGCCGTAGCTGTAGACGAGGATCGCGTTAGCGCCGGTGTCGTCGAGCAGGAACACCTGCGCGTGATAGAAGTTGTATTCCTTGCAGATCAGGTCGATGGCGCGGTTGAGCAGCTGGTCGCTGTCGTGAAGCATCGCCGTTTCGCGGCTGATGCGTCCGGCAATGTCCATGCTCCGGTTGTAGCGTTCCTGCTGTAGGCGCAGTTCGGCGTTGAGGGCGTTCACCTGTCCGCCGAGCGTCTGGAAGGCGTTCATCAGGCGCGCGACTTCGTCATCCGCCTCGCTTGACACGTCGCTCGGGATCGTGCCGTCGCCGACCACGCTCTGCGCGACCTGATGCGCGCGTTCGAAGGGGCGGAACCCCCGGTTGACGGCGAAATTGACGGCGAGGCACACCAGTACGCCGAGCGCGAGACTCGTGCCGAGCGCCGCCGCTGCCGACAGCGTCTGATCGAGCGCCGCCGCGGCGTTTTCGACAAGGACGAAGCGCCAGACGCGATCGGCGGTGCTGCCGCTG
>JAEVZT010000280.1 GCA_023392115.1 Chloroflexota bacterium | reverse complement strand
CCGCGGCGACGACCAGCGCGTCGGGCGCGTGAAGCAGGGCGCGCTGCACCATCGCGCCGTCGTTGATTTCACCATTCGCGAAGATCAGGGCGTGAGTCAAGCACAACTCCGTTAGCGGTTGCGCCGGCGCCATCGTTCCTTGACGGCGATGCGGTTGGGGTCAGGGGCTTCAAGAAAGTCGTTGGCAAGGCGGAAAAAGCGGTCATCCTCGATCATCGGGAAGTGGCGCACGTTCGGCAGCAGGATCGGCAGCAGCGAGTTCTCCCGTTCGAGCGTCAGGTAATTCAAGACGTCGTCTGCCGGCGGCGGGATCAGCGGGTCGTCGGTGCCGTGCATGATGAGCATCGGAATGTCGAGCAGGCGCAGCGTGTCGAGCAGGCGACCGGAATCAAACTGTTCGATCATCCCGCGCGGCGCGCGCGCGTCCATACGGGCGACGTCGACACTTAGTTTGTCGAAATTCGGTTCGCCGCGCCGAAAACAACGCGCGAGGATTTCTTCCGGCGGCATTGCCGTCATCAGCGGCAGCAGCGGATTATGCGCCGGCGCGACAGGTTCAGGGCGGCTGACAGTCGCCGCTGCTTCGAGTTCCGGCGGAAGCTGACCGCCGGCACGGGCGCGCGCCGCTTCGACCAGCGCGAGGCGCATGGCGGCGCTGGCACTCATGATCGTCGCCGCGTTCGGCGTCAGTCCCGGCGCTGCCGCCGGTTCTGCGGCGCGCTGTCGGACTTTCCGCGCGACGGGGGCGCGCTTGTCGAGATCGCCGGGATCGTACAGCGGCGCGCCGACGAGGATCAGCCGCGGGACGCGGTCGGGGTAGCGCCGCGCGTATTCGGCGCAAACCATCGCCCCCAAGCCGTGACCGATCAGCGCGGCTTTGGCGATGCCGAGGTCTTGCATGAAATCTTCGAGCAGCGCCACCTGATGTTCGAGCGTGTATTTCGCCGGGTTCTTGGCGGAATCGCCGTAGCCGTAGAGGTCGAGCGCGTACAGGCGGTAGTGCGTCTGCAAGTGCTGCATCGTCGGCACCCAGTAGCCCCACGAGCCGATCCAGCCGTGAACCAGCACGACAGGTCGCCCGCGACCGAGTACCTCATAATGGATTAGATCTCCGCCCGCTGTAATGGCGC
Organism: Chloroflexota bacterium; assembly: GCA_023392115.1. GTDB lineage: Bacteria > Chloroflexota > Anaerolineae > Aggregatilineales > Phototrophicaceae > Flexifilum. The sequence goes on along the minus strand of JAEVZT010000280.1, from coordinate 6,467 downwards.
TCATTGAAAGTTACGATGCCCCGCCGCTACTCACGTTTTTCGTCTAGGATTTCCGCCACCCGGCGCGTCAGGTCGTCGGGCGTGAACGGCTTGAGGATGTACGCCGCCGCGCCCGCATCGATGCCGCTCTGAATCTCTTCGTCCTGCCCTTTCGCCGACAGGAAGATCACCGGCGTGTCCTGCATCCCCGTAAGCTGCTTGATCTGGCGGCAGGCTTCATAGCCGGTCATCTTCGGCATGCGCACGTCGAGCATGATCAGGTCGGGTTTCGCCTGCGCCGCCAGATCGACGGCGTCAGCGCCGTTGCTCGCCGGCGTGACCTGATGCCCGGCGAACATCAGCGTAAACGTGATCAATTCGCGGATGTCGCGCTCGTCTTCCGCGACTAGAATGTGCGCCATGCTCTACCCTTCAACGGTGTGCCGGTTGGCGTCGCGCGCCGCCTCGTTCGGCAGTGAAATCGGCAGCGAGATGTAGAACGTCGTCCCGCGGTTGACTTCGGACTTGAACCAGATGTCACCGCCGTGCATTTCGACCAGCGTCTTGACGATCGACAGCCCCAACCCCGTCCCGGCAACGTCCATCACCAACGCGTGTTCTTCATGGCGCTCGAAGCGCGTCCAGATGCGCGATTGAAATTCCTCTGGAATGCCAATCCCGTTGTCCTGCACGGTCAGCAGGACGTGCGGTTTGTCGGGGTGAAGCTTTGCTCCGATGTCAATCTTACCACCGGCATAGGTGTAGTTGAAAGCATTGTCGGCAATGTTCGTCAGAATTTGCGTCACCTTGTCGCGGTCGGCGCGGATCAGCGGCACGTCCGGCTCGACAGCCGCCGCGATCGTCATCGCCTTGCCCTCGTACTCCGACCGCCCGCGCAGGCTGGCGACGACGCCGTCGACCACCGCTTTCACATCGACGTCGGTCGTGCGCACCTGATCGCGTCCGGTGTCGAGGCGCGAGATGTCGAGCAGGTCGTTGACGAGCGTCGTCAGGCGGCTGGCATTGTTCTTGATCGTGCCGAGGAACTGCCGCTGCTGCTCGCTGATCTCGCCGACCGCGCCCTTCATCAGCAGGTCGACATAGCCCATGATGCTCGTCATCGGGGTGCGCAGCTCGTGCGAAACGTTCGAGATGAACTCGCTCTTCATGCGGTCGACTTCCACGTCTTTCGTCACGTCGCGGAAGACCGCCACCGTACCGAGCAGTTGGTCGCCGACATACACCGGCGCGGCGTGGATGCTGACGATCCGCCTGCCGAGATCGAGCCGGTCGAGCGTCATTTCGTCGTCCGGGTTGTGCGGGTTGGTCGCCCAGTTGTCGAGCGCGCGCGTCCACGCCGCCGCGCCTTCGACGTCGCTCAAATGCGCCAGCGGCTTGCCAATTACGTCGGCGCTCGCCAAGCCGAGGATCGCTTCCGCCGCGTTGTTGAACAGGATGACGACGCCGTTGGCGTCCGCCAGCAGCACGCCGTCGGCGATACCGGCAACGATCGCCGAGTTCTTTTCGGCTTCTTCCTGAAGCTCCAGCGTCCGTTCTTCGACGCGCTGGTTGAGTTCGGCGGCGAAGTTCTGAACGCGGGCGAACAGGCGCGCGTTCTGGATCGTCGCGCCAATCTGCGCGCCGATCGTCGTCAGGATACGCTGGTCGTTCAAGCCGAACGGGCGCTTCTGCTCGCGGTCGCGGACTGCCAGCACGCCGATCACCTGATCGCCGGCGATCAGCGGCACGCCGAGATAGCGCTGCGCGTCCTCTTCGCCGTTGGCGATGCCGAGGTTGCGCCGCACCTCGTTCGCGTCGGGGTTCTCGCCGCCGAGCGGCAGCGGGCGGCGGTGACGAATGATGAACGAGACTTCGTCGCTGCCCATTGCCCGCGGCGGAATGGCGATATCCTGTCCCGCGCGCACCGCCATCGGGAACGTAATTTCATCCGTATCAGCGTTATACAGCGCCATGTAGATTTCTTCGGCGGTGGTAAGGTTCGGCACCTGCTCGCGCACGATGCGGATGATCGTGTCAATGTCCATCGTCGACGAAATCGCGCGGCTCAGCTCGTTGATCACAAGCGACTGTTCGACCTGCGCCGCCGTTTCGGTCGACAGGCGCGCGTTCTCGATCGAGGTCGCCGCCTGCGCGGCCAGCGCCTGCGCCATGCGGACTTCGCGGTGCGTCAGCGCCCGGTATTCGGCGCGCAGATCGACTTGCAGCAAGCCGATCGCCTGATCGTGGACGACGAGCGGCACGAGCATTCGCGCGCGCCCCCCGGTCTCGCGCATTTCCGCCAGTTCCTTCGCGTCACCGTTCGGATCGTCGTGACGGATGACGGCGATATGCCCCTCGTGGACGGCGCGCATGCGCGCCGGGTACTGGCGCAGGTCGTATACCGTCCCCGACGGCACGAGGTGGCTGTCGTCGCCCATCCGGTTCATCGTGAGTTCAACCCGCAGCGCTTCCTCGATGTCGTCATACATCATCAGAGCGCAGTCGTCCATCTCCAGCGCCTGCAAGATCAGCCGGACGACGCTGGCGAACACTTCGTCGAGGTCGAGCGTGTACGAAGTCGCCTGCGCCGCTTCGAGCAGCGTTTCCAGCTCGCGCGTGCGGACGAGCGTCTGTTCGAGTAGGCTGGCGTTGAGCACGGCGATCGCCGCCTGATTGGCGACGATCAGCGCCAGTTCGATGCGCTCGTCCTCGATGTAATGCGGCGCGCCGCTGACTTCAAACTCGAACACGCCGCTCACCTGCCCGCCAACGATCATCGGCAGGGCGAAGTAGGCGCTCAAACCGCGCCCGCTGATTTCGGCGCGAATCGCCTCGTCGCCTTGCCACGCGGCAACATCCTCGATCACCAGCGCCTTGACCGAGCCGAGAATCGTCTGGAACACGGCGCTGCGCTGGATGTCGATCACGTCGGTCGGCGGCAGATCGCCGCGCGGGCGCTCGACGATCAACCGCGCGCCGTGCGCGTCACGGTCGATCAGGTAGGCTTTCGCCCGTTCGATGTCGAACACCTGCCCGAGTTCGCGCATGGCAACGTCGAGGACGTTTTCAGTGTCGAGCGACTGCGCCAGCGCGACCGAAATGCGGTTGAGCAGGCTCAACCGGCGCGTTCGCGCGGCGAGTTCCTCTTCTAGCCGCGCGCGTTCGGTCACGTCGTCGATCAGCAGCACCGCGCCGCGCACGGCGTCGGCGGAGCGCAGCGGGTAGAAGTAGAAGTTCTGCACCCGCGCCTCGCCATCCTCATCGATCGACTGGTTGAGCATCGACTGCGGCTCGCCGCCCTCGACTACCGCGCGCAGCGTATCCGCCAGAAAACGCAGCGACGGGCGGTACTCGAACAGGTCGCGCCGCTGAACATCGCCATCCCAGCCGAAGCGGCGGCGCGTGTAATCGTTGACGGTGATAACGCGCCCGGAACTGTCGAGGACGATGATCCCCTGCTGGATCGACTGGACGACCGACTCGTTGAACAGGCGCAGGTTGACCGCTTGGCTGAACAGGCGCGCGTTCTGCACTGCGACCGCCGCGAGGTTGGCGATACGCTGCAAGAGCGGGCGGTATTCCTCGAAGCCGAAGGCGCGGATCAAGTCGCTGCCGATGTGCATCGCGCCGAGGCAGACGCCGCCGGTGATCAGCGGGACGACCAGCGCCGTCCGCTCGCCCTGCGCCGCCCAACTCCGCAGATCGTCAAACGACTGCATGGCAGGGTCGTCGGCTTGATAAAGCTGATCCTGCCCGGTTTCAAAGGCGAGTCCGAGCGCCGTATGGCTCAGGTTCGAGCGCCGTTCATGCCCGGTGGTTAGCGAACTGTCGCTCTTGACAGTCGCGTGCAGCACGTCGAAACCCTGCCCGTCGGTGTCGAGGAGCGCCATCGTCAGGCGCATGAACGGCAGCAGCCGCAGCGATCCGCGCGCGACGGCTTCGACAATCTCGCCCATATCGAGCGTGCTGGCGATCGCTTCCATCACCTGATTTAACTGCGCTTCCTGTTCGGCGCTGCGCGTCGTCGTCGCGTACAGGCGCGTGTTTTCGATCATCGTCGCCGTCTGGTGGGCGAAAATTTCGAGGATTTCGACGGTGTTGAGGTCGGGACGCATCCCGTCGGCGGGGCGGTCAACGCTCATGACGCCCATCAAGCTGCCGAACGGTCCGTGAATCGGGACGAGCAGCATATCGCCCTCGTGCCACTCGTGCGCTTCAAGCGCGGGCGGCTCATCGGCAGCGGCGGAACTCGCGCTGAACGTCTCCAACCCGGCGACGTACCACGCCGGGGACTTTTCACGCGGCAGGAAATACGACTCGCTGATGCGGAATTCGTCTTTCTGGTAGAGCTTTTCGAACTGCGTCAGCGCGATCTTCCGCGTCTTGGCGGCGTCGAAGGCTTCGGGTGGCAGTCCCGCCTGAGCGACGCGGCGGATTTCGCCCGACGCCTTATCGAGCAGCGCCATCATGACGACGTTGAAATGGCAGCTCTGCTGGACGCTGTAGGCGATGGCTTCGAGCATCATCGCCGCGTCGACGTTGGTCTGCACCATTTGACCGAGTTCGAACACCTGACTCAACTGCTCGACGCGCCGCTGCAAGCGTTCCGAGCGCGCCTGTTCCTCGCGCGAAAGGGCGTCGAGTTCGAGCAGGCGCTCGTTGTAGTGCTGTTCGATCGTCCCGTAGAGACGTTCGACTTCTTCCGACTGGCGCTGTGCTTCACGGAAACGGCGCGTCGTGTCGAGCATTCCGGCGATCTGTCCAGCGAAGATCACCAGCAGGCGCGCGTCATGATCGCTGAACTCGCCGCCGCGCCGGTTGGCGACCTGCACCACGCCGATCCGCCGCTCGCCGGTCGACAGGACGGCGAACAGTATCCCCTTGACGGCGTTCGCGGACGCGAAATCCGCCAGCCCCGCGCTCACGGCGAGCGCGTCGGTGCTGACGTGGTTGCTGTACCAGTAATCCTCGTTGAGCCAGACGCGCTCGGCAGCGCTCTCCGGTTCAAGCGCGATCGCGTAACCGGCAGCGGTGGCATCGTCCAAACCGTAAAACGGCGGCTGAGCGATCAAGCGGCGGCTGTTGGAGTCATACGTCAGGAAGCCGCACATTTCGACGTCGAGCAGCCGCGCGATCCGCCGGGTCAGGGTAGCGAACAGCGCTTCTTCGTCACCGCTCTCGCCGAACGCCTGCGTGATCTCGCGCAAGCCGGAAAGCTCAGCCGTCTGGCTCTCGATCTGCCCCGCCAGCCGAATCTCCTCGACGATCACCGCCGCCTGCGCCGCCAGCAGCCGCAGGTGCTGAACGTCCTGCGGCGTGAAACCTCCGTGCGACGGCTTGTTGGCGACCTGAATCATGCCGATGCGGCGCACGCCGACTTCGAGCGGCATCAGCAGCGTGTTGTAGACGCCCGCCGCGTTGATCAACAGGCTCATGCCCGACGACCCGGCGATCGGTTCGTCAACCAGATCGTTCGACATCCACGATGGCTGCAGCCGCCAAATGTCGTGCTGCGGACTGCCTTCGGGGACGGGAATCGCATAGCTGCGGACGGCGTGAACCGGCAAGCCGTAGAACGGCGGCTGTGCCACCAGCGCTCCGCGCAGTTCGTTGTAGAGCAGAATGCCGCAGATCTCAGCGCCGAGCAGCCGGGCGATGCGTTCGGTCAGGGCGGCATAGGTGCTTTCCGGATCGCCGCTGACGTAGCTCATGTCCTGCAAGCCGGCGAGGTCTTCGATGCGCCGCGACTGCTCGGCGTAGAGCTGCGCGTTGTAAATCGACGTCGTCATCTGCGGGGCGACAGCTTGCAGCAGCGCCAGTTCAGCCGCCGAGAAGCGCCCGCCCTGTTTGCTGGCAAGTTCGAACGTGCCGATGAAGCGCTCGCCCATGAGCAGCGGCACGCCGACGAAACTGCGGTAGCCGCCCGCGTCGAGCTTGGGACGCAGCGCCGCCGGGTCGCTCACGTCGGCGACCAGCGCCGGTTTGCGGTAGCGGGCGATCCAGCCGCTGATGCCCTCGTCGAGCGCGTATGCCCCGCCGGTTTCCGCCAGCGCCAGCACGTAAGCCATATCGCCGACCCAGCCGCGCGGGGTCAACCGCTGTTCAGTTTCGTCCCACAGGCAGATTTCGCCAGCGTCGGCGGGAATCGCCTTGTGGACGATCGTGATCAAGGCTTGCAGCACCTGTTCGACGCTCAAACCGGCGTTGATCGTCGCGCTGATCTCGCCAGCGATGGCGATCGCCGCGCTCACGTCGAACGAATCGGGGCTTGTCGGGCTGGCGTTCACTTCGCGCATCAGGACGACGGTGCGCGTCTCCGCGCCCGCCGGAATCTGACGCGCCGACGCTTCAACCCAGCGCCGCTCCAACTGGAACGCCGTCCGCGTCTTTCCGGCAAACAGGTCGAGAAAATTGTCGGCGGGCTGCGTCCGCGCCGCGATGGTTTCCAGATCGGGGGTTTTTCCGTCGAGGCTCAACCAGCGGCGGAT
>JAEVZT010000467.1 GCA_023392115.1 Chloroflexota bacterium | reverse complement strand
ACGGGGCTTTTTTCTCTAGCCCGACGCTTTGAGCGTCGGGTAGCGCAGCAGGTGTCACCCCCTAAGCCGAATTCAAGTGAGAGCGGCAGAGCTTGATGGTCGAAGACGCTTGTAAGTGCGACGCCCTATAGGGTACGGCTCGTGCGTCGTCTCACCCTTCCGGCAGGCGGAACAGGCGGAGGGCGTTTTCGGTCGTCGCCGCGCCCATCTGATCGACAGTGACGGTTTTTAGCGCCGCCAGCCGGTCGACGATCAGCGGGATGTAGGCGGGTTCGTTGCGCTTGCCGCGGTGCGGCATCGGCGTCAGGAACGGACCATCGGTCTCGACGAGGATGCGGTCGAGTGGCACGGCAGCGGCGATCCGGCGCAGGTCGTCGGCATTCTTAAACGTGATCGGTCCGGTGAAGCCGAGATAAAAGCCGATCGCCAGCGCGCGTTCTGCAACTGCCGCCGACGCCGAAAACGAATGGAGCACGCCGGGACGCTCGCGCAACGACTCCGGCAGATCGCGCGTCCAGCTTTCGAGCACCGCGATCACATCCTCGCTCGCCTCGCGGTTGTGAATGATTACCGGCAGTTCAAGGCGCGCTGCCAGCGCGAGCTGCGCTTCGAACGCCCGCTTTTGAACATCCTTCGGGCTCTTGTCCCAGTAGTAATCAAGCCCGATTTCGCCAATGGCGACGACTTTCGGGTGTGCAGCTTGCGCCGCGATCGCCTCTAGATCGGCGTCACCGAAATCCACCGTGCTGTTGGGATGAACCCCCGCGGCGGCGTACACCCCGGCATATTGATCTGCTAGATCGATCCCTTCCTGACCTGCTGCCAGATCGACGGAAGGGATGATCACGCGGGTCACGCCGGCGTCCGCCGCGCGCTCGATCACCGCCGCTCGATCCTCGTCATAGCTGTCGAAGTTGAGGTGGCAGTGGGTGTCGATCAAACTCACAGATTGTGCTCGGCTTTCAACTGGTTGTAATCGGATTCAACCATCATCTCGACCAACTGCTCAAACGAGACTTTCGGCTGCCAGCCGAGCGCCTGCTTGGCTTTGGTCGGGTCGCCGATCAGCAGGTCGACTTCCGCCGGACGCATGAATTTCGGGTCTTGTACGGTGTAGTCGCGCCAGTTGAGTTGTAGGCAGTTGAAGGCGATCTCGATCAGCCGCTGGACAGTGTGCGTTTCGCCGGTGGCGACGACGTAATCGTCGGGCGTCGGCTGCTGAAGCATCAACCACATCGCCTCGACGTAATCGCCGGCGAAGCCCCAGTCGCGCTGCGCGTCGAGGTTGCCGATGCGGAGTTCCTTTTCAAGCCCGAGCTTGATCTTCGCCGCGTAATAAGTCACCTTGCGCGTGACGAACTCGCGTCCACGGCGCGGCGACTCGTGGTTAAAGAGGATGCCGCTGGTGGCGTGCAGGTCGTAGCTTTCACGATAGTTGACGGTGATCCAGTGTCCGTAAACTTTCGCCACGCCGTACGGGCTGCGCGGGTAGAACGGCGTCTCCTCGCGCTGCGGCACTTCCTGCACCTTGCCGAACATCTCACTGCTTGACGCCTGATAAAATCGAATCTGCGGGTTGACGGCGCGGATCGCATCGAGCATGCGCGTCACGCCCAGCGCCGTGACATCGCCTGTCAGGACGGGCTGCGTCCACGAGGTCGGGACGAAGCTCTGCGCGGCGAGGTTGTAGACTTCTTCCGGCTCGGTTTCGCGCAGGGCGTAGATCAAACTCGTCAAGTCGGTCAGGTCGGCTTGGATCAGCGTCAGTTGATCTTGAATGTGCTTGATGCGCTCGAAGTTCGTCGTGCTCGTGCGGCGGATCAAGCCGGTGACTTCATACCCCTTCGCGAGCAGAAGTTCGGCAAGGTAAGAGCCGTCCTGCCCGGTAATGCCGGTGATTAAGGCGCGTTTGCTCATATGGAAAGTCTCTCTGATGATTCAGGATAGTTGCTCAGGGTGTTGATTATAGCAGGAGTCACGCTGTCCAGCGTGACTCCTGTTGTTACATGGGGTGAGGCTGAAGACAAGCCTAGCTCGCCGGTTCGGTTGCCTCGGCGGTCGCTTCAGGCGCGCCCAAGTCAATGACGGGAACCAAATCCAAGCTGTACGCCAGCCCGTTGAACGTCAGGCTGACGAACTCGGAAGCGACCCAACCCGGCTGACCTTCGTAGGTCACTTCGAGCCACTGGCGATCATCAACGGTTGCGCGTCCGGTGACCACGAGCTGTGTCCCGTTGGGCAGCAGCGCCAGCGATTCGGCATTCGTGTTCGGGCTGCGGCGCAGGTGCAGACTCGCCGTCGGGTTCAAGCCGACAATCTCGCCCACGATTGTGTTGCGCAGCGGGGTTGCCGTCGGCGTGACGTTGTCGCCGGGCGGCGCGGCTTCGACATCACCGCGTTCTTCGCCGGTCAGCGTGTTCAGCTCGCCAAGCGCCTGCAAACGTTCGAGGTCAACCGCCTGATCGTTGCGCTGGTAGGTCGCGAATTCGGCGCTTATCCAGCCGGTGACGACGCCGCCTTCGGGCGTGGTGTAGCGGACAAAAACCCAGTCCTGTTCTTCACTGATGCCGACATAGTCGATGATCGTGCCACTGGCGACTCGCGCCAGCGATTCGCTCTCGGCGCTCGGCGTGCGCCGGATGTGGACGCTGACGCCCGGATCAACGCCGGCGATCGTGATCGTCACCCGCTGTTCGTTCGGCGAGGGCGGCTGAATCGACGTGTTGCTGGCTTGCCCCGCCTGATTGCCGGGAACGGTCGGCAGGTTGCGGAGCTGCATCGCGTTCCCCTGCGCGCTGCGCACGCCGACGAACTGAGCGTTGACCCACGCCGTGATCTCGCCGCCGTCGGGGGTGTCATAGGTCACGTTGAGCCACGTTTCGACCGGGTTCAGGTCTTGCCCCTCTTCGAGTTCGCTCACCGGGTCGATCCACGGCGTTTCCGGCGTGCCTTCGGGCGTCGGCGTGGCGCTTAACGGGACGGCGGGCGCGCCTTCACGACCGTTTACCCTCAGCACCGTTCCAGATGGCGCAAGTCCGAGCGAGAGTGCGTCGGAAGTCGGGTACTGGCGCAGATGGAGATTCGCGCCGGGATCGAGCAGGACGACGGCGGTCGGTCCTGCTGCCTGTGTTGGCGCGGGGGTCGGCGCGGCAGCCTGAGGCGTCGCCGTCGACAGAATCGGTTCGAGCGGTGTTACTTCAGGTGTAGCTTCGGTTGTCGCCTCGTCCGTCTGCTCGGCGACTTCGAGCGTCGCGTCACCGGGCGCGCTGGCGATCCCCTGCGCGATGCTGACCGGATCGAGCTGGAAGACGCCGTCATCGGTCACGAGCACGGTATAGAGGACGCCGCCGTAGATTCCGCCGGGAAGGTCGAGCGGCGTTGAATCGCTCGTTTCGTCGATCGTCCTGTCGATCACGACGCCATCATCTAATGCCGCGACAGCCGCCACCTCGGCGCTGCCTGCCGCTACGTCGGCGAGCAGTTCGTCGCCGCTCTCTTCGAGGGCGGCGCTCACTCCCGCTTCACTTGTCGAATTGATGACGCTGACGAGTGCCGTTTCGGCGTCGATGCCTTCAAGCGACTCGGGGACGATCGCCAGTTCCGGCGCTTCCGCCGTGCCAAGCACGACCACATTTGTGTACTCGTCGGCGTTGACGGTCAGCGTTCCCGTCGCCAGATCAGCTGCTTCGCCCGACGTGCGGACGGCAACGGCATACTCGCCTTCCGGCAG
>JAEVZT010000445.1 GCA_023392115.1 Chloroflexota bacterium | reverse complement strand
ACATGCGGCGGGTCGGGCGGCAGTTCCGGGCGTGGAAAGCCGGGCTGGGTGTCGAACAGCGTTGTCGGCGGCGCTTCGATCGCCGTCTTGAGCGCTTCTGTCAGCGCGACGGCGCTCGGGTAGCGGGCTTCGCGCTTCTTGCTCAACGCCTTGAGGATCACGCTCTCGACGACGGGCGACAGGTTCGGGTTGAAGTCGCGCGGGGACGGCGGCGGCGCTGTCACCTGCAAGACCGCTGTGCCGTAGGGCGTGTCGGCTTCAAACGGACGGCTTCCCGTCGCCATTTCAAACAGCGCCACGCCGAGCGAATAGAGATCGCTGCGCGGGTCGAGCGGCTGCCCCTGTGCCTGCTCGGGACTCATATAGCTCGGCGTTCCGACGACGCCCTGCGTCGTGATCGTCGCGCTCAGGTCGCCAACGACGCGGGCGATACCGAAATCGGTCAGGTACGCGCCGCCATTGTCGTCGAGCAGGATGTTGCTCGGCTTGAGATCGCGGTGCAGGACGCCTTTGCTGTGCGCGTAATCGAGCGCCGGGGCGATCTGCTGCATGATCGACAGGCAGGTTTCCGGCGACATCGCGCCCGCCTGAATCAACTGGTCGACTGAGCCGCCGGGGAGATAACGCATGATGATATAGGGCAGGTTGTCGTGCTGCCCGTAGTCGTAGACCGGGACGATGTTGCGATGTTCGAGCGTCGAGGCGATCTTGACTTCGCGGGTGAAGCGCTGCATGTAGGTGTCGTCGTGGATGAACTGACGGGGCAGCACCTTGACCGCGACGAGGCGATCCATTGAAATCTGGTGCGCCAGATAGACGGTCGCCATCCCTCCGTGCCCGATGAGATCGCGAATCTCGTACCCGCCGATCCGCTTACCGATCAAGTCGTCCATACACGTCCTATGTCGCGCTCAGTCCGCTACGATTATACCTACACGGGAAAGGTTCGGACAAACGTATCAGGCGTGGCGCGCGATCCGTCATTGGTTATCGACGCGCCTGTCCCGTATAATTCCGCTGGTTTACATGGGAAATCGCAGGAAGCACTATGTACATTCTTGGAATCAACGCGTATCACGGCGGCGCGTCCGCCTGTCTGATCAGGGACGGCAAGCTGATCGCCGCCGCCGAAGAAGAACGCTTCAACCGCGTCAAATACTGGGCGGGCTTCCCGGTGCAGGCGATTAAGTATGTCCTCGCCGAAGGCGGCATCACCTACACCGACCTCGATCACATTGGCATCAGCCGCGACCCGAAGGCGAATCTCTTGCAGGCGGCGCTGTTCGCCTTCCGCCGCCGCCCGAGTCTCGACCTCGTGCGCGATCGCCTGCAAAACACGATGAAGGTCGGCACGCTCAAGTCCGAGTTCGTCAAGCACATGGACATCGGCATGCCCCTCAAAGCCGACTTCCACAACGTCGAACATCATCGGGCGCACATGGCGAGCGCCTTCTTCGTTTCGCCCTATGACGAGGCGGCGATCCTGTCGGTCGACGGCGCGGGCGACTTCATCACGACGATGTGGGGCACGGGCAGGGGCAGCAAGATCGACGTGATGGGCGAAATTCAGTTCCCGCACTCGCTCGGCATCTTCTACAGCGCCATTAGCCAGTGGCTCGGCTTCCCGAAGTATGGCGACGAGGGGAAAGTGATGGGACTCGCGCCCTACGGCGAGCCGAAGATGATGGACGAGATGCGGCGCATCGTCCGCGTTCAGCGCGACGGTACGTTTGAACTTGACCTCGACTACTTCGTCCACCACGCCGAAGGCGCGAACATGTCGTGGGAAGGCGGCGAGCCTACGATCGGCACGCTGTTCTCTGCCCGCTTGGTCGATGTGTTCGGAGAGCCGCGCGCCCCACGCACCGAGCTCACGCAGCGGCACATGGACGTTGCCGCCTCGCTTCAGGCGATGCTCGAAGAAGCCGAATTCGCGATCGTCAACCGCTTGCAAAGGGAGACCGGGCAGACCACCCTGTGCATGGCGGGCGGCGTGGCGCTCAACAGCGTCTTCAACGGCAAAATCCTGCCGACCACGCCGTTCGAGGACATCTACATTCAACCGGCGGCGGGCGATGCAGGGACGGCGCTCGGCGTCTGTTACTACATCTATCATCAGGTGCTCGATCAGCCGCGCGCCTACGTGATGAATGACGCCTACACCGGACCGGCTTTCAGCGATGATGCCATTCGCCTCGAACTCGACCGCTACGGGCTGACCTATCAGCAGCTTGATCAGGACGCGCTGGTGAAGCGGGCGGCGGAACTTGTCGCCGGCGGGAATGTCATGGGCTGGTTTCAGGGGCGGATGGAGTGGGGACCGCGCGCGCTCGGCAACCGCAGCATCATTGCCGACCCGCGCCGCGACGATATGAAAGACATCCTCAACGCGCGTATCAAGCACCGCGAGAAGTTCCGCCCGTTCGCGCCGTCGATTTTGCTTGAAGCAACGGGCGACTACTTCGACCAGATGTACCCCGACCCGTTCATGATCAAGGTCTACAACGTCCTGCCGGAGAAGCGTCAGAAAATCCCGGCGGTCACGCACGTCGACGGCACGGGCAGGCTGCAAACCGTCGACAAGCAGCACGCGCCGCTCTACTGGTCGTTGATCCACGCCTTCGGCGAGCTGACCGGGACGCCGGTCGTGCTGAACACGTCGTGCAACGAGAACGAGCCGATTGTCTGCACCCCTGCCGAAGCGATCGACTGCTTCGCGCGGACGCACATGGACGCGCTCGCCATCGGCAGTTTCATCACCACGAAATAGACGACTCACAGGTATAAACACGCCGCCATTTGAGCGGCGTGTTCGTTCTTAAGACAGTTATGAGCGTTTTCGCAAAACCTTTCAAATTGCGTTATGCTTAAGTCATAAAGTCTCACATTATGGAGATAGACAATGGCAACCAGAACCAAGAAACCGTCAGAAGCAAATATCGGCTTGACGCCAGAAGCGCGTCAGGGAAGCTGCGAAATCCTCAACGCGCGTCTGTCGGACGCGTACGTGCTGTATACCAAGACGCGCAAGTATCACTGGAACGTGACCGGCATCGAATTTGCCCAGCTTCACGCGTTCTTCGAGGAACAGTACGACCAGCTCGAAGAGTCGATTGACGAGATCGCCGAGCGCGTGCGTCAGCTTGGTTATATGGCGTTCGGCACGCTCGACGAGTTCAAGCGCACCAGCGTGATCGAGGAGCGCCCCGGCGTCAACCCGAGCGCGTCCGAGATGGTACAGGACTTGCTCAACGATCACGAAACGATCATCCAGCAGCTGCGCAAGGACGTCGACACGACCGCCGACGAGTATCACGACATGGGCACGAGCGATTTCCTGACGGCGTTGATGGAAGCGCACGAGAAGATGGCGTGGATGCTCCGCGCGCACCTTGAAGGCAGCGAGCGGTAATTCCGGCATTCCAACGGATAACAAAACAGGGACACTCACATGGGTGTCCCTGTTTGATTCCTTGCTCAGAATGGGGTCTACGGCGCTTCCGCCGTCACCTCGGGCGTTGCCTGCACGCTGTCGAAGAGCGGCAGCGCGCGTACCGCGTCGGTGTCGATGAAGAATAACTGGCGTACGCCCCAGCCTTCCTCGCCCTCGAAGCCCACGTAAATCCAGTCGCCGCGTTCGGTGCGCGCGATCGGCGTCACCTGCTGGTCGAACGGCACGGTGGTGATCACCGGCGAGCTTAAGTTAGGCTCGGCGTGAAGGCGCGTATTGAAGCGCGTCCTCACGAGCGCCGCCGGCGGGATCAAACCCTCGCCGCTGCTGTCTGGCACGAGCACCGGAAGCGTGTCTGGGTCGCCTTCGACATACACGGTGAAGTACGCAACCCAACCGTCGAGGTCTTCTGCGATGATATGCAGCCAATCGCTGTTATTGTTGCTGCGGGCGATCGCGTCAGCTTCGTCGTTCAGGTCAAGCTGCCCGACGATCTCAAAGTCGATCCCCGGACCGCCGCGCACGTTGACCAAGCCGTAAGCCCGCACCGTCACCGGCTCGCCGGCGGTTGTCGGGTTCTGCGACTCGGTCACGGGCGTGATAATCGGCAGTGCGGTCAGGTCAGCGTCGAGGATCAGGGCAAATGACGGCACCCAGCCCGAGTCTCCTTCAGTCAGGACGACGTGCAGCCAGCGCCCGGCGGCGCTCTCGCGCCCATCGACGAGGACGCGGTCGTTCTCGCTCAACTGCCCGACAATCTCAAAACGCGGGTCGGGACCGGATCGAACGTTGGTGGTCTGGTAGACCGTCCCGTAGACGCCTTCCTCGTCCTGCGCCGAAACCGATGCGACGGTCAGGACGAGAAACAGCGCCAGTATCCAGCGTAGTCTCATCACATTACATCCTGCGTAAACTAAACCGCGATCATTATAACATCACACAGGATAGGAATGTAGGCTGAGACAAAGGAAACGCCCCGTATTTAGGGGCGTTTTCACAACTCCGCTCAGCTCAGGTAATCGCGGAGCTGGCGGCTGCGGCGCGGGTGGCGCAGCCGCCGGAGTGCCCGCCCTTCAATCTGGCGGATGCGCTCGCGCGTCAAGCCGAATTTCTGCCCGACTTCCTCGAGCGTGTGGCTCTTGCCGTTGAGCAAGCCGAAGCGCAGACGCAGGATACGCGCCTCGCGTGGGGTGAGCGTGTTCAGCAGCGCCTCGATGCGCTCGTGCAGCATTTTATCGTAGGTGCTCTGGGCAGGGCTGGGTACGCTGTCGTTCTCGATGAAAAACCCGAACTCGCTGTCCTCATCCTCGCCGACCGGACGCTCGAGGCTCAACGGCTGCCACGACACGCGCAGCATCCAGCGGACTTTGCGCGCGTCGATCTTCATCTCGGCGGCGATTTCTTCCGGCGTCGGCTTGCGCCCGTAATCCTGCTCCAACTTGCGCGCGACACGGTACAGGCGGCGAATACGGTCGCTCATATGCACCGGCACGCGGATCGTCCGCCCCTGATCGGCGATCGCGCGCGTGATCGTCTGGCGAATCCACCACGTCGCGTAAGTGCTGAAGCGAAACCCGCGCCGGTAGTCGAACTTCTCGACGGCTTTCATCAAGCCGAGGTTGCCTTCCTGAATCAGGTCGAGGAACGGCACGCCGCGCGACATATACTTCTTGGCGATCGACACCACCAGCCGCGTGTTCGCCTTGATCAGGTGGTCGCGCGCCGCCATGCCATCCTGCACCAACTGTTGAAGCTCGTGCGCCCGCTTGTGGTTCGGGTTGTGCTTTAACTTGCGCGCCG
>JAEVZT010000414.1 GCA_023392115.1 Chloroflexota bacterium | reverse complement strand
TGTAGTAGTAGAAGGGTAGTTTCGCCGTTTCGACCGGCAGGCGGATCAGCGGCAGGCTCAAGCCATTCGCGCCGCCGGCGTATGCCCACTTGTCGACAAGAAAGCGCGTCAGGAAGACGAGCGCGATCGTCGAGATGATGAAGGCGGAACCCCGTGTGCGCAGGGTAATCAAACCGACGACCAAGCCAAGCAGCATGGCGATTAGCCCCGCGAACGGCGCGCTGACGAACGGTGAAATGCCGGAGTACGCGAACAGCAAGCCAGCCACATACGCGCCGACGGCGAAAAATACGTTGTGCCCGAGCGACACATAACCGGCGAATCCGCCGATGATGTTCCAGCTCGACGCCATAGCGACGTACATGAAGATGTACAGCAGCATGTGAAGCCAGTAGTTCATGCCGCCGACAGTCACCTGAAGTACTGGAAACAGGATCAACGCCCCGACAAAGACGGCGAGGAAGATCTTCCTGCCGCGGTTAGGGGCGGCAGCGCGCCCCGTGTCGACTGCGGCGGGAGTTTCGACGACGACCTCAGACGGTTGGACGTTCGCCATCACGCAGCCTCAACTTTCTTGCCGAACAAGCCCTGTGGGCGGAACAACAGAATCAGGAAAAGGACGAGATAGAAGGTGATCGGCGACCATGTGGGTCCGAAGTAGAAGCCGACGTAGGACGACGCGATCGCGAGCAGCAGCGCCCCGAGCAGAGCCCCGAGCAGGCTGCCCATGCCGCCGAGCACGATCAGCGACATCAAGATGGCGATCCACTCGAAATGCAGACCGGGGTAGAACGTGAACAGGAAGCTGACCAACGAACCGGAAGCGCCAGCCAGCGCGGTGCCGATGCCGAAGGTGATGAGCGAAATTTGGCGCACGTTGACGCCGACAGTTTCGGCTGCCGTGCGGTTCTGTGTCGTCGCGCGGATGGCGTAGCCGAGGCGCGTGTAACGCAGCATCAACCACAGGAGTCCGAGCAGCCCGACGCTGATCAGCGTCGCGTACAGCTGCCCGGTCGGAATGTAGAACGGACCCAGCAGCACGGCGTCGGTGGCGTAGTCCGGACGGGTGGAGCGGTACACGCCGGTGAAGAAGTAGGCGAGCAAGCCCTCGATGACCAGCCCGAGCGCGAAGCTGATGAGCACCGTCGAGTCGACGAAATTCGAGTCGTCTTTCAGACGCATGAAGAACAAGCGGTAGATCAGGATTCCGAAGAGGAACATCGCCGGTATTGTCAGCAGCATCGTCACCAGCGGATCGACGTCGAACGCGTCGAACGCGTAAAAGGCGATGTATGCGGCGATGATGATGAAGGCGGCATGTGCCAGATTGACGATCCGCATGACGCCGAAGACCAGCGTTAGCCCGGAAGCCATCAGCGCGTAGACCCCGCCGAGCGTCAGCCCAAGGATGAAGACTTGTATGATCTGGTTCATTGCAGGTTTTCCGTCACCTGAGGGCGCTGCGATCGCTTGCCGAGGTACAGTTCCTGAATGCGCGGGTCAGACAGGACATCTGGCGCCGGCGCGGTGAAGCTCGTCTTGCCGAGGTCGAGGACGACGCCCCATTCAGCAGACTGCAAGCCGAGGCGGGCATTCTGTTCGACGACGATGACCGTCATGCCGCGCTGTTTCAAGGCTTCGACGATGTCGAAAATCTGGCGCGCGATCTTCGGCGCAAGCCCGAGCGACGGCTCGTCCAGCATGATCGTTTCCGGCTGCAAGATCAGCGTCCTGCCAATCGCCAGCATCTGCTGCTGCCCGCCCGACATGGTTTTCGCCAGCTGCGACCGGCGCTCTTTCAGGATCGGGAACATCTCGAGGACTTCGTCGGTTCGTCGGGCAAGCTCGCGCCGGTCATTGAGGATGTAGCCGCCCATACGCAGGTTTTCTAGTACGGTCATGTTCGGGAAAAGCGACCGATCTTGAGGCACGAAGCACACGCCGCGTGCCAAAACCTGATCGGTGCGCAGGCTGCTGATCACCTCTCCACGGTAGGTGATGCGCCCCTGTCGCACCGGAAGCAGCCCGGAGATGACGCGCAGCAGCGTTGACTTGCCCGCGCCGTTGGGTCCGATGATGCAGTAGGAGCAGCCCTGCTCGATCTTTAAGGACACCCCTTTGAGGATATCGGGACCGCCGCCGTAGCCGGCGACCACCTCCTCAAGTTCTAGAATTACCACGCTTAATCTCCGAGATACGCTTCGAGCACGTCCTGATTACTCTGGATTTCGCGAGCCGTGCCGTTGGCGAGGACAGTGCCATACGCCATGCAGATCACGGAACTGCTGATGTTCATCACCAAGTCCATGTTGTGCTCGACCAGCAGGAATGTCTTGCCCTGACGGTTCAGCTCGACGATCCGATCCATGATCGTTTCGAGCAGCGATGGATTGACGCCGCCCGCCGGTTCATCGAGCATGAGCAGCGTTGGTTCTGCCATCAACACGCAGCCCAGTTCCAGTAATTTTCGCTGTCCATAAGAGAGGCTCTTGGCTTTTTCGTGCGCCAGTCGGGCAATGCCGAGGAAGTGCAGCAGTTCCATCGCCCGGTCTTCCTCGTGGCGCAGGATGCCGGTCAGTACCAAGTCCTTGATGCTCCGCGTCGGCGAAGAAACCGCCATGTTCTCGAGCAGGGTCATTTCGCCGAGCACGCGCGTGATTTGAAACGTCCGGCTGATGCCCATGCGGGTGATTTTGTGCGGCGCAAGCCCGCCAATCGGCTTGCCCCTGAAGTAGATATTGCCAGCGGTCGGCTTCATCAAGCCGGTGATGACGTTAAACGCGGTGGTCTTGCCGGCGCCATTGGGACCGATTAGCGCGGTGATCGTGCCTTCCTCAACGGCGAACGTGCAGTCGTCTACAGCCTTGATGCCACCAAAGTATCTGCAAAGGTTTTTGACTTCTAACAGCGGCATTTAAGTTTGCCCATCCACTTAAGAGTAAGTATCGAGTGAGGGGCACAGTTCCCTGCGCCCCTCAACCGTCGTATTTCAGCCCTTACACAGGGTGCATTACCACTCCGGCTTCGGCCAGACCAGATCGGCGACGCCGGGGAAGGCGTCGGTGGGGTAGACGAACTCAAGATTTTCGTCCTGCCACTGCACCATAATGAACGGCTTGTCGATCGGGAGCCCACGTTCATCCCAGTAGAAGTCGCCGAGGATCGTGCGTACCGGTTCTTCGGCAGTGCGTGACGCGAGCCAGTCGCGGAGCACGGCGTTATCGGTCGTGCCGGTCGCGCGGATCGCCTGTTCCATGCCTTGGCAGACGGCGAACGGAATCGACTCGTCTTCGTCGGCGGTGCGCCCGTACTTGGCTTCAAAGGCGGCGAGGAAATCTTCGTTGGTGAATTCTTCACCGTTCAGTACGCCGGTGAAGTTGGCGAGCGGATGCCACGAGGCGTGGATCATGATGCCGTTGGCTGCCGAGCCGAGTTCTTCGGCGAATTCGGACTGCGCGCCCTGACTCATGAAAACGGCTTTCGGCTGGTAGTCGATCGTCTGAAGCGCGCGCGCCAGCTGGATCGCCTCGTCGGGCGACGTGACCAGCGCCAGCAGGAAGTCGGCGTTCGCCGACTTGACGGCGTTCGCCAGCGTCAGCCAGTCAGAGAAACCCTGCTCGGGCCACTGCTCGGTGTAGACGATTTCGTATCCGGCTTCGATCAGGTAGCCGGGCGACAGGTCGATGACCGTGTCCGTGCCGGGAATCGCAACTTCGTGACCGAGCAGCCCTGCGGCGATCGAGTTGGCGAAGAAGTCGTCCGCCCAGACCAGCGCCGCCGTCTGCGGGCGATCCTCTTCCGGCACAAGATCGTCGATCATGCGCACCGGCGTTTCGCCGATGAACTCGCCGACGTTCGGCTGGAAGTAGAAAAGATGCTCGTAGCCGCGCTCGTAAATGCGCAGCGCCGCCGCCGACGGAATCGGGTGGACATAGCCTGCCTGCTCGGTGACCGAGGTTGCTGGGAAGGCGATCAAGCTGGAGAACGTGCCGAGGATGATGTCGACGTTGTCGACGTTGATGAAGCGTTCGAACTGCGCGATCGCCGTTTCGGCGTCGGACTGGTTGTCATTCACCAGCAGTTCGACCGGGCGATCGAGCAAACCGCCCGCCTCGTTAATCAGGTCGACGCATAGTTGGTAGCCGTCTTGATGTTTCGTCCCGGCGATCGAGAAAGAGCCGGTCAGGGGGAGGGAGGAGGCAAATACGATGGGGTCGTCCTGCCCGTGCACGAGCGGCACGGCGCTCAACAGGATCAGGAAAACCAAGACAAGGGGCAAAAACCGTCGCATAAAGTCAGCTCCTTTTTTATCAGTAAGTGCCAGTTGGACTCAATCTTATGTTCGTCATCCGTCATCATAACATGACTTTTCCGATAGGCAAACATCTCTATCATTATTCGGAAAGTTGTATCATACTTGTGGGTGTCGGATAGGTGGTCTGACAGAAGCTCGCGCGGGAATATGGTGAGAAACGAGGTGGCAATGTCTGATAAACAGGTGGCAATCGTAACCGGGGCGGGACGGGGGATTGGCAGGGGCGTTGCGCTGGCGCTCGCCGAGCGCGGCTGGCGGCTGGCGGTCAATTATCGCTCAAACGCCGCCGCTGCCGAGGCGACAACCGACGAAATTCGCGCACACGGCGGCGACGCCATCGCCATTCAGGTCGACGTCGGCGAGCTCGGCGATCACGAGCACTTCGTCAACGCGGTGATCGACGCCTACGGGCGCATCGATCTGCTGGTGAATAACGCAGGCATTGGTCCGCGCGTGCGCCTCGACCTGCTCAGCATGTCGCCGGAGAGCTACGATGAAGTGATGGCAGTCAACCTCAAAGGACCATTTTTCCTGACCCAGCGAGTCGCCAAGCACATGATCGCCATGCAGCACGCCGGGGTGGTGCAGTCGCCGAAGATCGTCAACATCGGCTCGATCAGCGCGTACACCAGCAGTACCATGCGCGGCGAATACTGCATCTCCAAAGCCGGGGTTGGCATGATGACCATCTTGTTCGGCGACCGGCTCGCCGAACACGGCATCAATGTCTACGAGATTCGTCCGGGCATCATCCGAACCGACCTGACGAGTGTCGTCAAGGACAAGTACGACAAGATGATCGGCGATGGGCTGACACCGATCAAGCGCTGGGGCGAACCCGACGACATTGGCAAGGCGGTGGTCGCCATTGCCGAGGGGTATCTGCCGTTTTCAACCGGCGAAGTCATTAACGTCGACGGTGGTTTTCATTTACATAGACTTTAGGACAGTGAAATTGAGAATAGAACACGTTGCCTTTAACGTAACCGAAGCCACCGCCCAGACGCAGTGGCACGTTCAGCACTTGGGGATGCGCGTGGTGCGCGCAGTGGGTGATCCGAACCAGACGCATTTCATGGTCGACGCGTCCGGGAACGCGATGGTTGAACTGTACTCGAATCCAGCTGTTCCTGTGCCCGATTACGCCGGTATGTCGGTGTTCGCGCTTCATATCGCTTTTGCGGTCGACGACCTACAGGCGGAAGTCGACAGACTGCTGGCGGCGGGGGCGAGCATCGACGGCGACATCTATGAATCGCCGGCGGGTGACCGGATGGCGTTCCTGCGCGACCCGTGGGGGTTGACGCTCCAACTGTGGCAGCGCGTGCAGCCGATGCTGCCGCCAGCGCGGGCGTGACCTGATGACCGTCATTCGCTGGGGGATTGTTGGCGTGGGCGACGTGACCGAAGTCAAGAGCGGTCCCGGCTTTCAGAAAGCGAGGAACTCGGAACTCGTCGCCGTCATGCGCCGAAACGGCGCGCTCGCGGAGGACTACGCCGCGCGTCATAGCGTGCCGCGCTGGTACGACGACGCCGGCGCGCTAATCGCCGACCCTGACGTCGACGCGGTCTACATCGCCGCGCCGCCATACGTTCACAAGGAATATACGTTAATGTGCGCCCGCGCCGGAAAACCGGTGCTCGTCGAAAAACCGATGGCGCTCAACTTTGCGGAGTGTCAGCAGATGGGTGAAGCGTGCGCGGCTGCTGGCGTCCCGCTGTGGGTAGCGTTTTACCGCCGCGCCCTGCCGCGCTTCCTGAAGATCAAGGCGCTGATCGATGAAGGTGCAATCGGACGGGCGCAGAGCGTCGTCATCAAGCTCTACATGCCGCCACCCTCGGCAGGGGCGGAGCCGGACTGGAAATTCACGCCGCGGTTCAGTGGCGGCGGCAAATTCGTTGACATGGCGGTACATACGCTCGACTTTCTCGATTTCGTCTTTGGATCAATTCAAGCGGCGCAAGGGCTGACCGCCAAACACGCCGACTTGTACGAGGCGGAAGATCACGTCGTCGCCAGTTTCCAGTTTGAAACGGGGCTCCTCGGCGTGGGCGACTGGTATTTCACCAGCCGCGAATATGTTGATGAAACGCGGATCGTCGGCACGGAAGGTGAAGTTGCCTTCTCGACATTCGACAGCACGCCGATCCGGCTGACGACGGCGGCGGGCAGCGAGGCGATCGCAGTTGAGAACCCGCCGCACGTTCACCAACCCCTGATCCAGACGATCGTCGACGAGCTGAACGGGGTGGGCGCGTGTCCGAGTCCCGGCGTTTCCGGCGCGCGGACGACATGGGTTACCGATCAAATAC
>JAEVZT010000388.1 GCA_023392115.1 Chloroflexota bacterium | reverse complement strand
CATCACGAGCATGCAGATGGACGCCGGCTTGGATACCGGCGCGATCCTCGCGCAGCGGTCGATCCCGATCGCGTCCGACGACACCGGACAGACGCTCCACGACAAGCTGGCGGCGCTCGGCGGCAATCTGCTGATCGACACCCTGCCCGCCTACCTTGACGGGACGATCCAGCCGCAGCCGCAGGGCGACTCGCTCGCTACAATCGCACCGCGCATCCAGAAGGACGAAGGGCGCATCGACTGGACGCAGGACGCCGCTGCCATCGAGCGGACGGTACGCGCGTTCACCCCGTGGCCCGGCACGTTCACCTTCTGGTCGGGCAAGCAGTTGAAGATTCACGGCGGAACGGTGGGCGATGGCGCGGCAGATCCCGGCGCGGTGATCGAGCGTAATGGGCGAATCGCCATCGGCACAGGCGGCGGGCTGTTCTACCCGACCCGCGTCCAGCTTGAGGGGCGCGGCGCGGTGTCGATGGACGAATTCGTGCGCGGCTACCCCTCGTTCGCCGGCGCGACGCTTGGATAAACCCTTCAAGCCTGTCATTCATTCAATTATCACGTCGAGTTAAGTTTCGATAGGCTAGAATGAGTCTAACGAATTGAATGACGACAGGAGCAGTTTCATGTGGGGGAAACGATGCTGAACATGCCGCGCAGCACCCAATCCGCGTGGATGAACGCGGCGAGTCCTCAGACAGCGCCGCCGCTGCGCGAAAACGTGCAGGTCGATGTCGCCATCGTCGGCGCGGGGCTGACGGGCATCACCGCTGCCATCCTGCTCAAGAACGCCGGGAAAACCGTCGCCGTGGTCGAAGCTGACCGCATCGGTTCAGGCGTGACCGGACGGACGACGGCGCACATCACCGCGATCCTCGACACGCGCTACCAGACGATCGCTTCCGACTTCGGCGAGGACGGCGCGCGGCTGGCGGCGCAGTCTCACCAAGCCGCGATGGATCAGATCGCCGCGCTGGTGGCGGAAAAAGCCATCGACTGTGACTTCCGCCGCGTGCCGGGCTACCTGTACACGGAGAATCCACAGGATACGCCAATGCTCGAAAAAGAGGTCGAGGCGGCGCGCAAAGCCGGACTGAACGCCTCGTTCACCGAGCAGATTCCGCTGCCGATCTCCGCCAAGAGCGCGTTGTGGCTGCCCGATCAGGCGCAGTTTCACCCGCTCAAATACCTGTTCCGGCTGGCGCAGGATGTTCCCGGTGACGGCAGCTTCCTGTTCGAGCACTCGCGTGTCGTCGACATCAGCGACGGCGACCCGTGCGTCGTCAAGACTGAAACCGGCAGCGTCACGGCGCGGGCGGTGATCATCGCCACCCACATTCCGCCGGGCATCCACCTCGTCGACACGGAAGCGGCGCCGTACCGCTCCTACGTCATCGCCATTCGCACCCGCAGCGACTTCCCTGAAGGGCTGTACTGGGACACCGAAGACCCGTACAACTACACGCGCTGGGCGGAAGTTGATGGCGAGCGCCTGCTGATCGTCGGCGGCAAGGATCACAAGACCGGGCAGCACGGCGATACAGAAAGCCGCTACCGTGCGCTGGATGAACACGCGCGCAAGCACTTCGACGTCGAATCGGTCGTCTATCGCTGGTCGGCGCAGGTCTACGAACCCGCCGACGGACTGGCTTACATCGGCAAAAGCCCCGGCGCGGACAACCTGTATTTCGCCTCGGGCTATTCAGGCAACGGCATGACCTATGCGAACGTCGCCGCGCGCCTCCTGAGCGATCTCGTGCTCGGACGCGAGAACCCGTATGCTGACCTCTACAGCCCGGCTCGCATCAAGCCGCTGGCATCGGCTGTCGACTACATCAAGGAAAATGTCAACGTTGCCGCGCGCTGGATCGGTGACCGCTTGGCGAAGAACGAGGATCAACTATCGGCTGTTCGCCCCGGTGAGGGGCAGATCGCCGAAATTGACGGGCAGCAGATCGCCGCCTACCGAGCCGAAGACGGGACGCTGCACACGCTGTCGCCTGTATGCACGCATATGGGCTGCATCGTCGCGTGGAATGACGCCGAATCGACGTGGGACTGTCCTTGTCACGGCGGGCGCTACAAGGCGACCGGCGAGCGGATCGAAGGACCGCCGAAACGCGATCTGGAACGGGTTGATGTCACCCAGTCACAGCAAAATTGAGCGCCAATGACGAAGCGCGTTTGAAACCCGCTCCGCCCACAGGTAACATTAGGCGGTTCTCAACCACAACCGAGCGACCATGAGCGAAACCGACGTCCGGCGGATCGATCCGCACGACCCTGACCCCAACCTGCTGCATGAAGCTGCCGCGATCATCCGGCGCGGCAGGCTGGTCGCCTTCCCGACCGAAACCGTCTATGGACTTGGCGCGAACGCGACCGACGCCGACGCCGTCGCGCGTATCTACGCAGCGAAAAACCGCCCCGCCTCTGATCCGGTCATCGTCCATATCGCCGCGATCGACATGCTGGCGGGAGTCGCCGTCGACATCCCCGACGACGCGATCAGGTTAGCGCGCGCGTTCTGGGCGGGCGCGCTGACGCTCGTGTTCAAGCGCCACCCCGACATCCCGCCGATCGTGTCGGCAGGTGGCGATACCGTCGCCGTGCGTATGCCCGGTCATCCGGTCGCGCTTGGCTTAATCACGGCAGCAGGCGTGCCGATCGCCGCGCCGAGCGCTAACACCTTCAGCCGACCGAGCGCCACGACGGCGCAGCACGTCCTTGACGATCTCGCCGGGCGGATCGACATGATCCTCGACGGCGGCGCGACGCCAATCGGGCTGGAGTCGACGATCATCGACATGACAGGCGATCCGGTCATCCTGCGTCCCGGCGGCGTGCCACTTGAAGCCGTGCGCACGATCGTGCCCAGCGTGCGCATCCGCACGAAATACCTCGACCTAGAGCAGACTGCCGACGCGCCCGGGCAGATGATCAAGCATTACTCCCCGCGCGCGCAGCTCATCCTGTTCGACGGGCAGCCAGACGCCGTTATCGCGCGGATGCAGGCGGAAGCGCGCCTGCGGGTCGAGAACGGGCAGAATGTCGGCATCCTGACGCGCGATCAGGAGCGCGGCGCTTTCGCCGCGCTGCCCGCGCGGGTGATCGCGCTCGGTGCAGATCCGGAAACGATCGGCGCGGCGCTGTTCGCGGCGATCCGTGACCTCGACCGTTCAGGCGTCGACGCGATCCTCGTGCGCGGGTTCGAGCGCGAGGGCATCGGCTTAGCGATCTGGGATCGGCTGGTGCGTGCTGCTGAAGGGCGCGTGATCCACGTCGACTAAGCGGTCAGCAGCGGGAATCAAAAAGGGCGCGAGTATGCGCCCTTCCCCCGTTATGCGATGTAATACTCCCCTCTCGCCGAATTCGGCGAGGGGGATGGAGGGTGAGGTCGTCTTGCCTAGTACCCCAGCACGCCGACAACCGACTGAACGGCTTTCGCGCTGATGGCGAGCATCGCCTTCTCTTCGTCGTTCAGTTCCATCTCGATGATCTTCTCAACGCCGTCCTTACCGAGGACGACCGGCACGCCGACGTATAGCCCGTTATAGCCGTATTCGCCGTTGAGCAGCACCGCGCTTGGAATGACGCGCTTCTGGTCACGAACGATCGCCTCGACCATTTCGACAGTCCCTGCCGCCGGAGCGTACCACGCGCTAACGCCGATCAAGCCGACGATTTCTCCGCCGCCCTTGCGCGTCCGCTGGATGATCGCCTGAAGCTTGTCTTCCGAGATCAGCTCGCGCACCGGGATGCCACCGACCGACGTATGGCGCGGCAGCGGCACCATTTCGTCGCCGTGACCGCCGAGCACCATACCGTGAATATCGCGGACGCTGACGCCAAGTTCTTCGGCGAGAAAGGCTTTATAGCGCGCGGGGTCGAGCGCGCCCGCCTGCCCGATGACGCGGTTCGCCGGGAAACCGCTCTCGTGC
Source organism: Chloroflexota bacterium (assembly GCA_023392115.1). Lineage (GTDB taxonomy): Bacteria > Chloroflexota > Anaerolineae > Aggregatilineales > Phototrophicaceae > Flexifilum. The sequence goes on along the minus strand of JAEVZT010000388.1, from coordinate 6,018 downwards.
AGCGCGACGTGACACATCGCGTCGAGCGGGTTCGAAACAATGATTAGCACCGCATTCGGTGAGTACTTGGCAACTTCTCGCGCCACTTCACCGACGATCTTCTGATTCGTCTTGACAAGCTCATCGCGGCTGGGGAACTGCCCCGTAACCGGGTCTTTCTTGCGCGGCACGCCCGCCGTGATGACGACGACGTCCGAGTCGGCGGTCAGGGCGTAATCGCTGCCGCCGGTCAGCTTAAGATCGTATTTCATCACCGGCGCGGCTTCAGCAAGATCGAGCGCCTTGCCCTTTGCCACGCCGTCAAGGATGTCGATCAGCACCACGTCGGCGAGTTCGCGGCTGGCGATCCAGTGGGCGCACGTCGCGCCGACATTGCCCGCGCCGACTACAGTCACTTTACTTCGAGCCATTTGAGTTCTCCATGATTCATCAGATGAGCACACACGCACTCAAGGATACCTATGCGCATCAGACAGCGCAAAGGAAAGCCCGGGCGAATTTTCGCCCCACCCTGCGCTGTCATCTCTCAGAAGTGACTGCCTAAACGGTTGGACCCGCCGCCAGCACGTCTTCGCCCGCCTGATCGGCGTACTTCTTGAAGTTTTCCTGAAACTGCCGCGCGAGATCGAGCGCCTTGGCGTCGTATGCCGCCTTATCCTGCCACGTGTTGCGCGGGTTGAGGATGTCTGCGGGCACGTTCGGCACGGCGACCGGCACATGAATGCCGAAGTACGGATCGGGGACAGTCTCGACGTCGACGAGCGCCCCTTCGAGGATCGCCGAAACGATCGAGCGAGTGTGCGTCAGCGACATGCGCTTGCCAACGCCATGCGGACCGCCCGTCCACCCTGTGTTGACGAGCCAAACCTGTGCCTGATGCGAGTTCAGTTTTTCGCGCAGCAGGTTCGCATACGTCGCCGGATGCAGCGGCAGGAACGGCGCGCCAAAACACGCGCTGAAGGTCGCGCTCGGCTCGGTAACACCGCGTTCCGTCCCGGCGACCTTTGCCGTGTAGCCGCTGATGAAGTGGTACATCGCCTGTTCGGTCGTCAACTTGGCGACCGGCGGCAGCACGCCGAAGGCATCGGCCGTCAGGAAAATGACATTCTTCGGATGTCCCGCCATTCCGCTGTAATCAGCATTGGCAATCGTTTCAATCGAGTAAGCTGCGCGGGTGTTTTCGGTGTACGTGTCATCGTCGAGGTCGAGGCGGCGCGTATGCTGGTTGACGACCACATTCTCAAGCACGGTGCCAAACCGGCGCGTCTTTTCGTAGATCTCCGGTTCACCTTCCGGGTTAAGGCGAATGACCTTCGCGTAGCAGCCGCCTTCGAAGTTGAAAACGCCGTCGTCGCTCCAACCGTGCTCGTCATCACCGATCAGGATGCGATCCGGGTCGGAACTCAGAGTCGTCTTGCCCGTGCCCGACAAGCCGAAGAACAGCGCGACGTCGTCCTTTCCCTTGCCGTAATTCGCCGAGCAGTGCATTGACAGGATTCCCTGCCGCGGCAGCAAGTAGTTGAGAATGCTAAAGATCGATTTCTTAATTTCGCCCGCGTATTCTGTCCCCCCGATCAGCACTAAACGGCGCGAGAACGAAATCAGGATGAACGTCGGCGACAGGGTGCTGTCGATTTCCGGCGTAGCGTGGAAGAACGGCGCGTCGATCACCGTGAACTGCGGCACGTGCTCCACCATGTCATCCGGTTCTGCCTTGATGAACATCGTCCGCGCAAACAGGCTGTGCCACGCAAATTCCGTGATCACGCGGATCGGCAGCCGATAACGCGGATCGGCGCCGGCATAGCAGTCCTGCACGTAAACATCCTTGCCCATGAAATACGCCATCATGCGCCGGTGCAGGTGATCAAAGTCCGCAGGTTCAAACGGCTTGTTGACCGTGCCCCACCAGATATTCTCGGCTCCATCGTCGCGTACGATGAATTTGTCGTTCGGTGAGCGCCCGGTATGCGAGCCGGTGCGGACTGCCAGCGGTCCGAGGTGAACAACGATCCCCTCTTTGTTGCGGACGGCACGCTCATACAATGCCGGCGTAGACAGATTCCAGAATATTCTCCCGATGTCGCTGAAACCGTGATTGTCCAGCCCGTATTGACTGTAGGGGACTTGATCGATCGCTTGCTGTACCATGAAAAGCAGACTCCTTTTCTTATGGCGCGCGAAATTCTTGTGAAATCAAGAATCATTGTAACGCTTTCACCGCCGGTATCAAAACGATGTCGCGTGAGCAGTCGTTACAGCGTCTCGTGACTCTCGCCCGCTTTGACCAGATGCGGCGTTACCGCCAAATCGAGCAGCCGCCAGACACTGCCATCTGTTTCCAACACGGTGATTGAGGTATTGTGCAGCGACTTCTGACCCATCGGGTCATCGCTGAACAGCTTCAGCAGCAGCACGCGGATCGTGCCGCCGTGCGACACCAGCGCGATCTCGGACTCGTCCGGCTGGCGTTCGACATACTCCGTGAGCGCCTCGTATGCCCGCCGCTGCATTGCCGCGCGCGATTCGCCTTTTGGCAGGACGTAGCCCATATAATCCAGCATCATGGCTTCCCACTCATTTGGGTAGCGCGCCTTGATTTCCTGTATGGTCAGCCCCTGAAACGCACCGAGGTTCATTTCTCGCAGCCGCCGGTCAAACTGGACGTTCAGTCCAAGTCCCGCCGCGATGATCTCCGCCGTCGCCTGTGCCCGCGATAGATCGCTGGAGTAGACCGCGTTGATTGGGCGCTCGCTCAGATGATCTGCCAGCACCCGCGCTTGCTCCAACCCGGCTTGGTTGAGCGGAATGTCGACGTGTCCCTGCCAGCGCCCCTCGAGGTTCCAGTCGGTTTGTCCGTGCCGTATCAGCAAAACTCGCTTCACAGTGATCCTTTCTGCGTGTGCTTCGCCAACAGGGTTGACGGGCTGAGATAGAGGCGGCAAAATTGGGCTATGTTTTAACCGGAACAGCGCGCTAGGAGCAAGAATTCGTGAATATTCGCACGCGGCATACGAATAACCCGCTGACGTTCGGCTTGGCGCTCGCCGCCGGTATCGGCATCATCCTGATGATCATCGCGCTGGCGCTCGGCGCTGTCAGAGGCGAAGCTGCCGACAGCACGGCGTTCAACCTGACGCTCATCGGCGGCATCCTTCTCACCATTCTCGGGATTGGGGGATGGCTGGCAGTTGTGCAGCCGTTCAAGCACTTTGACGATATCAACGTGCCACAGGACACCGGGCATCACGGACACGAACTTGCAGTCCATAACGCGGGCGAAGTCAACGTCCACGAACCCGACGCGCAGCAGCACGAGGTGACAGTCGCGACGACCGAACACCACTAATGGCAAAACCGATTCCCGCGCGCGAACCGATCGGCGACGCCTTCAACGGCACTGTCGTGCAGCTCGGTATCTTGCAAGCGCTCGCGCCAACGCGGCTAGCGGGCGCAGATACGCTGATCAGCGGCGCGCTGGTTGTGCGCTACGGCATCCGCTACCTCGGCAAGCCACACCTATCCATCGTCCCCGGCTTGGTGGCGATCGATTACGGCGACATGCTCGTCGGCGACGAGGCGTGGGAATTTATCACCCGCCACAGTAACCAGTACCCGCGCGCCGAAGTGTTCGGCTATCGCAACGACGGCAGGGACGAGATGATGTATGTCAAGAACCTCGATCTCGTCCAACCGGTCGAGGTACTGGTCTACGACAGCCCGACGGCGACAGCGCCCGCCGCGCGACCAACCGCCCTAATCGCTCCGGCAGACGCCGCCGTCCCGCTGCGCCTGCTGAATTACCTGCCACGCTACAATTCGCTTGCCGACTGGCAGGACAGCATCTAGTACATCGCGCTGATTGCGTTACTGTTTTATCGGAAGTACAGGATTCAGGAAGGCTCATGACGAACCTTGACGATGTGTTTAACGATGATCTGCCGGAAGGGCACCGCTCCGGCGTGGTGGTCGTCGCCGGACGTCCGAACGTCGGCAAATCGACGCTCATCAACCGCTTGATCGGGCAGAAGATCGCGATCGTCAGCCCGAAGCCACAGACGACCCGGCGGCGTCAGCTTGGCATCTACACATCCGACGAGGCGCAAATCCTGTTCATCGACACGCCCGGACTGCACGCGCCGCAGCACCGGCTTGGCGAGTATATGGTGCAAACCGCCGAAACTGCCTTGAAGGAATCTGACCTTATCATCGTCATGCTCGATGTGGCGGAAAAACCCGAAGTCGGCGATCGTCACCTTGCAGAAACCGTCAATCGCCTGCGCGGGCGGACGCCGGTCGTGCTCGTGCTTAACAAAGCCGACCGCCTAACTCCCGAACACCGCAATGCGAACATCGAGGCGCATACCGCTCTCATCCCGCACGATCAGGTGTTCCTGATCAGCGCGCTTGACGGCACGGGCGTCGACGACATGCTCGCCTACGTCGTCGAACAGATGCCGCCCGGTCCTCGCTATTACCCCGCCGACCAGACGAGCGACGCCAACATGCGTTTTGTCGCCGCCGAAGTCGTGCGCGAGAAAGTCATGCTCAATACGGAACAGGAGATCCCCTACTCGGTCGCGGTCGAGGTCGAGAGCTTCAGCGAGAAAGAGCACGTCAACCACATCAGCGCCGTGATTTACGTCGAGCGCGACTCGCAGAAGGGGATCATTATCGGCAAGGGTGGCGAGATGATCAAGAAGATCGGCTCGAGTGCGCGTGCCGATCTCGAAGACATGCTCGATGGAAAAGTGTTCCTCGACCTGCGCGTCAAGGTCCTCAAGAACTGGCGCAGCAATGAAGCGCTGATGAAGCGCCTCGGCTACCGCCTGCGAGAGGACGATTAGCCTTCCGCGCCTGTTTCCGCGAGATAGGCGCGCGTCACGTCGACATCGCGCCCGATCTGGGCGATCAGGGCGTCAACGCTCTCATACCGTTCTTCCGGGCGCAGGTACTTCTCAAACGTGACTGTCAGGTTTTCACCGTAAATCTCGCGGTCGAAGTCGAGCAGATAGGCTTCGACAGTGATTCCGGTCACGTCGAAGGTCGGACGGACGCCGACGTTCGTCGCCGCCATCCAGCGTTCGCCGTTGAGGTACGCCCATCCGGCGTAAATGCCGTTCGCCGGGATGACCTGCCCTTCCCACACATCGATATTCGCCGTCGGAAAGCCGATCTCGTGTCCCCGGTGGTCGCCATGAACGACTTTGCCAGACACCGAGTAGGCGCGTCCAAGCCACTCACGGGCATTGTCGACGTCGCCCGCCAGCAGCGCCTGTCTGATCGCCGTGCTGCTGATCGTGCCGTCGCCGTCCTGCATCACAAGTTCGATCACCTGCAGCGAAAAGCCCTTTTCATCGCCCTGCGCGCGTAGATAGTCGACGTTGCCTTCGCGCTTGTAGCCCATGGCGAAGTCAGCGCCAACCCACAGCGAGTCGAGCCGCAGATGCTCACACATCAGGTCAACGAAGGCGGCTGCGCGAATCTGGCGCAGCGCGTCGTCGAACGGCAGGGTGATCACGTAGTCTACCCCCAGCTCGCCCATCAGTTCGGCGCGTTCGTCGGGCGAGTTCAGGTAATAGCGCCCCTGCAAACCGCGCAGGACGACGTCAGGATGTGGGAAGAAGGTAATGGCGACTGCGAGATGATTCCGCGCGCGCGCCTCTGCCACCAGCCGCCGGATGAGATGTTGGTGTCCCTTGTGCACGCCGTCAAACACGCCGATCGTGACGACCGACGGCTGATCAAGGTGGACGCTGGCGAGATCGTGCAGATGCTTCATGCTTGGGTCATCCTGTGTGAGACATACGTGGAGATTCTACCGCGAAAACACTTTTTCGGGCTTCCAGAGTCCATCTACCGCGCGCACGACGGCGATTGGCTCTCCGCTGCCGTCATGAGCCAGTGCCGGCGTCCCGAACGGGTAATCGTTTGTCCGGGCGGCAGCCCGCCCGTGCAGAATATCATCTTGCGCGATGGCATCGAGTTCGACCGCCGCCATGCCGAGCAGATCGGCGG
>JAEVZT010000326.1 GCA_023392115.1 Chloroflexota bacterium | reverse complement strand
GATTGCGGCTCGGTCCGCCGGGTGTGAAGCTCGGGACGATCGTCGCCGTGGTGTCGCTCGGCGTCATGTCCTGCCGCGACATGATGGCGTCGGTGATGTTGACAGCCCGCTCCAGCCCGATCGCCTGACGGAAGGCAACGGCGACGCTGATGGCATCGGCATAGCGTTCTTTCGGGTCTTTGCGCGTCGCCTTCTCGATAACCTCGTCGACCTCTTCGGGCAGATCGGGGCGCTTCATACTGACGGGCGGCAGCGGGTCGTTGAGCTGTTTGGTCATCAGCGCGATCGGCGTCATGTCCGGGAACGGGCGCGTGCCGGTCAGCGTCTCATAGAGGACGATCCCTAACCCGTAAATATCGGTCTGCCCCGTGACCTCTTCGCCCTTGATCTGCTCCGGAGCCATGTAATCCGGCGAGCCGATGATGACGCTGCTGCGCGTGCCTTCGCCCGAAACAAGGTCTTTGGCGATGCCGAAATCGGCGAGATAGGCATTCCCCTCGTCGTCGAGCAGGATGTTGTCCGGCTTCATATCGCGGTGGATCACGCCGTTGCGGTGCGCGGTCGTCAGCGCGGCGGTGATCTGGTCAAGCATCAGCGAGGCAGCTTCAGGCTGCCACGGACCGCCGCCGTGCAGGGACGATCGCAGGCTGCCGCCGCGCAGCCAGCGCATGACGAGGAAAGCCCCGTCCGGTTCGCGCCAGTAGTCGTATAAAGGAATGATGTAGGGGTGTTCGAGCCGCGCCACCATCTGCGCTTCCGCCTCGAAACGGCGGATGAATTCCGGCTGATTGGCGTGCTCTGCGAGGATAACCTTAATTGCGACCTCGCGTCCGACGGCGGGTTGAAATGCCCGGTAGACTGCGCCAAAGCCTCCCGACCCGATCCGCTGACGCAGTTCGTACCCTTTGATGACTTGATTGATAAGATCCGCCACTACGTAACTTTCTGAAACAAATCAGCGCTGTGTTGCTGACATTATAGTCCAGAACGGAATTTCCGTTCGTCAGACGAAGGGCTGATTTATGCTGGCTCAACGTTAAGAAAGTGTTTGTGGTGGGCTGCTAATGCCGTCTTGGAATTTGGAGCAGATAGCCCAACCGGAGCGCCGCCCGTTCGACAAGCGTTTCCGCATCGTCAATCGCCTCGTCAAGACTCATCGGCTTCGGCGTGATGGGCACGACTGCCCACATGCCGGCGTCATGCAGTAGTCCGTCATCAGCGTCAAGCCCGCCGACGATCGCCACCGTCGGAACGCCGCGTTCCCGCGCCCGACGCGCAACGCCAATCGGACCCTTGCCGCCGATCGTCTGTGTGTCGATTCGTCCCTCACTGGTAATCACCAGATCGGCGTCGGCAAGCTGATCTTCGAAGCCGCGCACCGCGAGGATCAGGTCGATCCCCGATTCGATCCTGCCGCCGAGGAACGCCATCAACCCGGCGGCGAATGCTCCCGCCGCTCCACCGCCCGGCGTCGCCCGCACGTCGATACCCAGTTGTTCGCTGACGACTGTGAAGAAGTGCGTCAGGTTATTTTCGAGCAGCCTCACCTCGTCGGGACTCGCGCCCTTCTGCGGCGCGAACACCACCGCCGCGCCGCGCTCGCCGAGCGTCAGGTTATCGACGTCGGACGCGATGATCACGTCGACGTCACGCCAGCGCGGGTCAAGCCCTGTGACGTCAATCGACTGGATGCGGCGCAGGTTGCCGCCGCAGGGCAGGACGATCCGCCCTTTCGCGTCGAGGAAGCGCACGCCGAGCGCGCTCAGGCAGCCCGTTCCGCCGTCGACGGTCGCGCTGCCCCCCATGCCGACGATCATCCGCCTCGCCCCGCGTTCAAGCGCCGCGCGCATCAACTCGCCTGTGCCGTAGGTCGAGGCGCGCAGCGGATCGAATTCACGTGGGTGCAGGAGCGCAACTCCCGACGCCAGCGCCATCTCGATCACGGCTGTGCCGTCGCCGAGCATGCCGAAATCCGCCTGAATCGGGCGATTGAGCGGGTCGCGCGCGCTGATCGTCACTCGCTTGCCGCCGCCCGCAAGGAAGGCGTCGAGCGTGCCGTCGCCGCCGTCGGCGACCGGCAGGCTGACCAGTTCCGCATCCAGCCCTGAACGACGAAGCCCGCGTTCGATCGCCGCGGCGGCATGGGTGGCGCTCAAGCTGCCTTTGAAAAATGCGGAGGAAATTAGGATTTTCATTATTGTCTTTTTCTTTCTTTTCCGGTATCTTTATGTCAGGCGTAAGAAATAGCGATTGATTAACAATTGTATTTCATTTGCTTTCGAGTGATTATGTAAGTAAGCGAACACGAGTTTTATTGTCAATTCGGTAACAGCGACAAGGGAAAACGCCGACAAAACCTCGTTTCCCGTATCTTGGAGCGAAGGGTGCTTGAAAACAAGTGGGCGCTTGTTGTCGAAGATGACGCGCACAATCTCCTAGCAATCTCCGGTCTTCTGCGTGATCTTGGCGTGCGTTTCAAACGCAATACAACAGGTGCGAACGTACTAGAGCAGCTGCGAGCGATGCAGCCGACTCCTGACTTCATCATCCTTGATGTTGATCTGCCGCATGGCGACGCATTCACGATCAAGGAGCGCTTGCGCGCGGACGCGAAGCTGCGCAATATCCCCGTCATCACGATAGGCGAAGGCGCGCTCGCCGACCAACCGCCGCAGGTACTTCATGCGGGCTTTGCCGGTTATATCCCCAAACCCCTGCCACGCAAACGCTTCGGCGACATCATCCGACGCGTGCTGTCCGGTGAGCAGGTCTGGGAAGTCGCAGTTTAGCCTTCTCGCCGCTGTCTCGCTATACTCCTGCGACACACCAATAACGCAGGAGCGAGATGTATGGACATCCAAGCAGCCTACAATATCATCGAAGCGGGCGGGCTGATGGCGGGCATGCGCGGCAATTTTCCGCCTGCCACCGCGCTCGAAGTGACGCGCGTGCTGATCGAACGCGGGCGCATCAACGTGTTTGAATTCACCATGAACTCGGTACAGGCGATTGAGGCGATGCAGGCGGCAAAACGCGCCTATGGCGACGACGCGCTCGTCGGCATGGGGACGGTGCTTGACGATGAAACGGCGCAGCGCGTGATCGACGCCGGTGCTGATTTCGTCATCGCGCCGTCGTTCAACCGCGCGGTCGTCGAGCGAGTTCATGCCGCCGGGCTGTTGATGGTTCCCGGCGTGATTACGCCGACCGAAGCCGTCGACGCGTGGGCGATGGGTGCGAAGATCCTCAAAATCTTCCCCATCGGCAACCTCGGCGTCGACTACTTCAAGTCGGTGCGCGCGCCGCTCAATCACATCAAGTTCATGGCGAACGGCGGCATGAACGAGCGCAACGCGGGCGAGTTCATCAAAGCCGGGGCGGTCGCCTGTGGCATGGCGAACTGGCTCACCGGCGACGGCTCAATGCCGCTCGACCAGATCGGGGAGCGGGCGCAGCTTCTCCGCGACATCGTCGACGCGGCACGCAGCGGGCAGCCGATGCCGCAGCGCGCGTAACACGGGAACTTCATGGCAGCACAACGGGTTGTCGTCAAAATCGGCACGAGCGTCCTAACCGGCGGGACGCCGCGTCTCAGCCGCCAGCGGATGCTCGAAGTTGTCCAGCAAGCCGCGCGCCAGCACCAAGCGGGGCACGAGATCGCGCTTGTGTCGTCGGGAGCTGTCGCCGCCGGACGCGAGCGTCTCAACTTCCCGCATTTCGGGCGATCTGTCCCGGCGAAACAGATGCTGGCGGCGGTTGGACAGAGCCGGTTAATGCAGCTCTACGGCGACCTGTTCGACATCTTCGGCATCGTCGTCGCGCAGGTCTTGCTGACGCGCGAGGACATCGGCAACCGGACGCGCTTCCTCAACGCCCGCGACACGCTGCTGACGCTGATCAGCCGCCGCATCGTGCCGATCATCAACGAGAACGACACGATCGCCACGCACGAGATCCGCGTTGGCGACAACGACAACCTGTCTGCCCTCGTCGCCACGCTGATCGACGCCGATACGCTCGTCCTGCTAACCGATCAGCCGGGGCTGTTCACCGCCGACCCGCGCACGCACGAGGACGCGCAGTTGATCCCGCGCGTGACGCGGATCGACGAAACGCTGTGGGCGCTTGCCGGTGATACGGTTTCAGGAC
>JAEVZT010000200.1 GCA_023392115.1 Chloroflexota bacterium | reverse complement strand
ACTTATTAAAACTGTCCTGCCCTCAACCGTATGGAGAGGGGCAGGGCAACCGCAGGTTGCACGGGGTGAGGTTGGCAGATTTGCTCTTTAACCCAGACTCCCAAATACCTTCGGCGCGATCAGCCAGACCAGCTCGCCGCGGATCGGCTCGTTGCCGGTGATGTCAACGCGCGCCAGACCGCCTTTCTTCATCACGACCCACGAGCCGCCGGTCAGGGCGCTGACGGTGGCGCTAAAGTCCGGCTCATGACCGACGAACAGGACGTGCGCGTCGCGGTCGAGATCATTGGTGAGCTGCGTCACCGCCGCGATGTTGAAGCCCGGCGCGACTTCTTCGCGCACCTCAACCGCCACGCCCAACGCCTCGGCGAGAATGTCCGCCGTCTGGCGGGCGCGGACGAGCGGGCTTGAGTAGATATGGGTTGGCTTCACCTTGAGGGCTTGCATAACTTCGGCGGCGCGGCGCGTCTTGGCGATGCCCTTGTCGGTCAGCTTGCGTTCATAGTCGGGCAGATCAGCCCCGCCGTCCTCAGCGATCGCGTGGCGGAAGAAATACAGTCGCATAGTTATCCTTTCTGGCTGCCCTCGCGACCGCGCGCGGGGAATTCGACCGACTCAGCTGACGCGAGCGGCTGCTCCGTCAGGTTAAGTTCGCTGCGCAGGTCGCCGACGTAGAGCGCGCTGCGCGGGAAGGCGATTTGCAGCCCGCGCTGGTTCACCAAGCGCAGGATTTCGATCAAGATCTTCTCTTTCTCGGCGGTGAACTCCTTCCAGTCGGCAAGCGCTACGTAGCAGCGCACCAACACTTCGAGCGAGCTGCTGCCGAAATTGACGAGGAAGACGACGATCGAGGTTGTTTCCACATTCTCTCGTTCGGCGAGCATGGTGCGAACGTCGTCAAGCAGCGCGGCGACACTGTCGGCGTCGGCTTCGTAACTGATGCCGATCGTCATGTCGATCTGGCGCTTGGCGAGGCGCGACCAGTTGAGGATTGCCGTCGAGGCGAGCATGCTGTTCGGGACGGTCACAACGGCCTGATTATTCTGCCGCACGCGTGTCGAGCGCAAGCCGACCTTTTCGATCACGCCTTCGACATCTTTCGTCTTGACGAATTCGCCGACGACAAACGGGCGGTCGCCGACGACTGCGGTGAAGGCGAAGATATTCGACAGCGTGTCCTGCGCCGCCAGCGACAGCGCCAGACCGCCCAAGCCCAACCCGGCGATCAAGCCGCTGACGTCATAGCCCCACTGCTGAATGATAATCACGAGCGCGATGGCGATGGCGACAAGCTGGACGCCGGTGCGCACGAACGGCAGCAGCGCTTCGTCGACGACGAGCCCCGTCAGCGTGAACAGGCGGCTGCGCGAGTAGACCATCGCGTTGACGAGCCGGTAGATGATGACGGCGAAGGCGACAATCACCAGCGTTCGCGTGACGTTATGAATGAACGCCATCATGTAGACGTTGGCTTCGAGGATGCGCGCGGTGATGTCGATTCCCAGCGCGAGGATCAGGTAGCGCGCGGGGATGTCGATGATCCCGCGAATTGTCGGCTGCAAATCGGCGCGTCCTGCCCGGCGCGCGAGCGATTCTAACGGGCGCGCCAGCAGCCATGTCACGGCGCTGCGCAGCATCCAGACGACGACGAACACCAACCCGGCGAGCGCCAGCCGCAGCAAGAAATGCAAAATGGCATCGGTATTGACTGCAATCATGACGAAATCCCTAACCGTACCCCGCCGATATTGCCAGAAACGCCGGAGAACTGCAACCGCAGGTTGTAGGCGTTGAAAATTTGTAGAAATGTTCTATTTTCATGCGCCGGAATCCGTCCCGACGCCGATTTGTTTGATACAATCGGCTTATTCATTGAAGCATGTGTGGAGCAGAGCAATGGCGACTGATTTACTGGCACATCTCAACCCGCAGCAGCGCGAGGCGGTGACGGCGGGCGAGGGTCCCGTGCTGGTTTTGGCAGGTCCCGGCAGCGGCAAAACCCGCGTCCTCACCCATCGCATCGCCTATCTGGTGCGCGAGATGGGAGTGCCGGCGCATCACATCGTCGCCGTGACCTTCACCAACAAAGCCGCCGCCGAAATGCGCGCGCGCGTCGAAGGGCTGCTCGGCGGGCGGCTTGACGGCTTGCAGATCGGCACCTTCCACGCCATCTGCGCGCGTCTGCTGCGCATCGAAGCCGACCACACGTCCTATGGCAAAGACTACACGATTTACGACACCGACGATCAGGTCAAGGTTGTCGATGGGATTCTCAAGTCGCTCAACATCGACACCAAGCGTTACCGCCCGATGGGAGTCCTGAGCGCGATTTCGGCGGCGAAGAACGAACTGATCGAGCCGGATTTCTACCGCAGTCGCGACTACTTCGGCGAAGTTGTTGCCCGCGTCTATCCCCTCTACCAGCAGCGGCTGATCAACAGCAACGCGATGGACTTCGACGACCTGCTGATGCAGACGGTCATGCTCCTGCGCGACAACGACGACGTGCGCCAGAAATACCAGTACCGTTACGAGCATGTGCTGGTCGACGAGTTTCAGGACACGAATCAAGCGCAGTACCAGCTCGTGCGGATTCTCGGCGAGCCTCAGGAAAGCGTGTTTGTCGTCGGCGACGAAGATCAGGGCATTTATGCCTTCCGTGGCGCGGACTATCGCAACGTGATGCAGTTCCGCAAGGATTACCCGCACGCCCGCGTGATCTTGCTCGAACAGAACTACCGCTCGACCGACATCATCGTCAAGGCGGCGCGCGCGGTGATCGACAAGAACGCGCACCGGACGCCCAAGAAGCTGTTCAGCGAGCGCGCCGAGGGTCCGCTGGTGATGATCAACGAGGCGTACAGCGAAGGCGAAGAAGGCGAATACGTCATCCGCACGATCCGCGACCTGATGAAGCGCAAGGGCTACAGCTACCGCGACTTCGCGGTCATGTACCGCACCAATGCCCAGTCGCGCGCGCTCGAAGACGCCTGCGTCAGCTTCGGTGTGACGTACAAACTGGTTGGCGGCGTCGGCTTCTACAAGCGGCGCGAAATCCGCGATCTTGTCGCCTACCTGCGCGTCATCAACAACCCGAACGAGGCGGTCAGCTTCAACCGGATCGTCAACGTGCCGGGGCGCGGAATCGGCGCGAAGTCGGTCGAGACATTCGAGCGCTGGATCGCCGACCGCCAGCTGACGTATGCCGAGGGGCTTGAGGCGCTGGCGAACGGGGAAGCGTCGCCGATCAGCGGCAAGGCGGCGCGCAGCTTCGTCGAGTTCGCGCTGATGATCCGCCAGCTGCGAGAGATCGCCGACAGCGAGACAGACCTGACGATCCTGTTCGACGAACTCGTCGCGCGCATCGACTACAACCTGTACGTGCGCGAGATCAGCAACACGGCGGAAGAAGCGACCGAGCGGCTTGAAAACGTCGCCGCGCTGCGCGGTCTTGTCGACGACAAGAAAGACCTCGCGCTCGACAACTTCCTTGAGGAAGTGGCGCTGGTGGCAGAGATCGACACGCTTGACGACAACAAGGACGGCGTGACCCTGCTCACGCTGCACTCGGCGAAAGGGCTGGAGTTCCCCGTCGTCTTCATCACCGGCATCGAGGAAGGCTTGCTGCCCCATTCGCGCTCGCTCAACGAGCCGGACGAGATGGCGGAAGAACGGCGCTTGTTCTACGTCGGCTTGACGCGCGCGAAGGATTATCTGTTCCTGACCTACGCTTTCCGCCGGTCGCTCTACGGCGAAAGTGTGCCCGGACAGCCGTCGCGCTTCCTCGGCGACATCCCCGCCGAATTGACCGAAGGCGTGTCACTCCAGATCAAGGACATGCGTGAGCGCGCCGGGTACCGCTACGCCACGACGTGGGGCGGCGGGTCATCGCGGGCGACGAGTCGAAGCAGTTCGAGCAAGGTGATCTCGTTCGAGCAGGCGCAGCGCAACGCCGCCAACAGCTTCAATTTGCGCTACCGCGCCGGGCAGCGCGTCATGCACCCGAAGCTCGGCGAGGGGATTGTCATCAACAGCCGCCGTTCCGGTCAGGATGAGGAAGTCGAGGTGCATTTCAGCAAGCACGGCACGAAACGCCTGCTGGCGAGTTATGCCAATATGTCGCTGCTTGACGGCTAATAGGGGATAGGGCGGGAGAAGCGGATTGAAATTTTGACTGCAATTTCCTATTCCAATTCCCGTCCTCTGCATCTATAATATGCGCCGATATTGACCCGCGATAGGGTCTTTGAAAGGAATCCCCTCAATGGAAATGCAAAAGGTTACTGACGGCATGGTCGTCAGCTTGCGGTACGTGCTGGTCGCTGACGGTGAAGAAGTCGCGCGTGTCGACAACGACGATCCGATGGAGTACCTGCACGGGGCAGAGGACATTCTGCCCGGTCTTGAGTCCGCGCTGGAAGGCAAGACGGTAGGGGATACGTTCCGCGTGACGCTGCCGCCGTCGGATGCTTACGGCGATTACGACGAGGACGAAATCGAGGAAATCGACCGCGACGCGATTCCGAACGCCGAAGAACTTGAACTTGGCATGATGGTCGAGGTCGAGGACGAAGAAGGCTACTCGTACATGGCATACGTTTCCGAGATCACCGACGAGGTGGTCGTGCTTGACTTCAATCACCCGCTCGCCGGCAAGACGCTGACCTACGAAGGCGAAGTCATCTCCGTGCGTCCCGCGACCGAGGACGAACTGAGTCATGGTCACGTCCACGGCGAAGGCGAATGGAACGGCTACGAGTACGAAGACGAAGAAGACGAAGAGTAAGCGCCGAGCATTTACGCGCTGACGGAAGACGGGTAAATTCGACCCGTCTTTTTGTTTACACGGGGAAAGGTGTAGCCCGACGCTCAAAGCATCGGGCTAACGAAAAAGCCTCGTGAACGAGGCTGAACAGTCCGCTTGAGCGGGTTTACAGGATGAATGCAGCCGGAGGGCTTTGAGCCTCCGGCAAAACTACGGGGAAGGGTTGAATACATGCAGCCAACGTTCATTCTGGCGTCCGGTTCACCGCGGCGGCGCGAGCTGCTGGCGGGACTGGGGATCGACTTCACGGTTGTCAAATCCGACATTGACGAGACGCAGGGCGCGAATGAAGACCCGTATGCCTACGTCCGCCGCTTGAGCGTCGAAAAAGCACACGCCGTCGTCGCCAGAGTTGAGGCGGACGAGGCGTTCGTGCTGGCGGCGGACACGGTCGTGATCCTCGCCGCCGACACGATGGGCGTCATCGACGGCGAGATCGTCGGTAAGCCCGCCGACGCCGGCGATGCGCGCGCCATGCTCAATCGGCTGCGCGGGCGCGGGCATATCGTCTGCACGGCGCTGACGCTGCTCAAGCTGGAAGACGGCGCGATCACGCATCAGAACACGCGCCTGACGCGGACGGAAGTCATCATGCGCGACTACAGCGACGCCGAGATCGACGCCTATATCGCCACCGGCGATCCGTTCGACAAGGCGGGCAGCTACGCCATCCAGCACGAGGGCTTTCACCCCGTCGCGCGGATCGAGGGCAGCTATACCAA
>JAEVZT010000194.1 GCA_023392115.1 Chloroflexota bacterium | reverse complement strand
TCGTCTTGCAGCGCTGGTTTGTTGAGTCCGTCGAAATGACAGGGATTACCGGTGAATAGTGGTTGCCGGTAATCCGCACGTCGCGCGTGCGGATTTCCCTAGTCGATTTGCAGCGACGACTCCGTATCACGCAGCCGAATGAATTGCGGGCGCTCGTCCGGTGTCTGGTTGGGTCGGTGCAGCGCCAGATACAGCCGACCGTCGAAGCTGCGGAATACCATGCAGTGACCGCCGTCGCCGGCATACAGCGGCTCAGGTTGATGCTGCCACGCGCCGAGGATGTCGTCTGTGGTCGAACCGGCGACGCCGATCGTATAGCCGCCCGCGCTGAAGCTCGACCAGAGCATGATCAACCTGCCGTTTGCCAGCCGGTGCAGCCAAGGACCGTCGGTGACGTAGCCGCGTCTGCCCTTTGAGTTGAGTTCGAGCGCCCACGGCGCGCCCGACGCTTTGAACAACAGCTGCGGCTCGCCGATGGCTGCGGTCAGATCATCGCTCAGACGCAGGGCGCAAACTTCGCCGTCGCCAACCTGCACCCACTCGTGACAGAAGACGATCCACGGCTGACCGGCGTTGTCAACGTACAGCGTGCCGTCAAGGCATTCCCAATCGCGCGGCGTCAACGGCGCGTCGCTGATCGGCAGAAAGGGTCCGCGCGGGCTGTCGGCTGCCAGAATCTGCGTCCCCCGGCGGACGCCTTCGGCTTTGAAGCTGGCGCACATGTAATAACGCCCGCGGTAGGCGTGGACTTCGGGCGCCCAGTAATTGCGATCCGACCAGAAGCCCAACGGCGGGCGGAACGCCGGGAATGGACCATCCCAGTCAACTAGATCACGGCTGGTGTAGTAATCGATTCCTGTGGCGTGGTTTGCCCACGTCTCCGCGCCGCTCGTGCCGTACAGGTAGTACCGCTGCTCGGCTGCGATGGGCAGCACGAACGGGTCGCGGATGTGGATGTCGGACAGCTTCAACATGGGTTGCTCCGGAACGTGAATGGCGCATGGCGTAACCTCACTATTTTCCCTTGAAACAGAGAAAAACCAATGGCACTTGCAGGGCGCGCGCAAACTGTGTATGGTGTGGTCGTAGCCTTGAGAGGTGCGTATGCGAATCTTTCTCGCGGGCGCGACCGGCGCGATCGGTCGCCTTCTGCTGCCGATGCTGGTTGAAGCGGGGCATGAGGTGATCGGGACGACGCGCCGTTCTGATCGCGCCAAATTGATCCGGTCGCTCGGCGGGACTCCGGTCGTCAACGATGCGCTTGACCGTGATGCAGTGTTCGAGGCTGTCAACGCCGCCCGCCCCGATGTCATCATCCACCAATTGACGGATCTGGCGGGGCGTGACTTCGCCGCCAATTCGCGTCTGCGCATTGAAGGAACGCGCAATCTCGTCGACGCCGCCAGAGCGACAGGCGTGCAGCGAATGATCGCGCAGAGCATCAGTTGGGTCTGCATTCCCGGCGATGCGCCATCACATGAGGATGAACCGCTCGATATCGACGCGTCGCCCCCGCGCCGCGAGACGATCGCCGCCGTCCAGTCGCTGGAGCGGGCGACTGCCGAGCTGCCGGTCGGCATCGTTTTGCGCTACGGAATTTTGTACGGGCAGGGCACGTGGTACGAACGCGACGGCTTGACGACGGAGCAGATCCGACGCGGCGAGGTGAAGGCGAATGACGCGATCACGTCGTTCGTCCACGTCGCCGATGCGGCGCGGGCGGCACTGCTGGCGCTTGAATGGGACGGCGGCGTGTACAACATCGTCGACGACGAGCCTGCCGCCGCGCGCGATTGGGTTCCGCTGTACGCAAGTCTCGTCGGCGCGCCCCCGCCGCCGGTTGAAGCCGGACGGCAGGCGTGGCAGCGCGGCGAGTCGAACGAGAAGGCGCGGTCAACCGGCTGGCAGGCGCGGTTTCCGACGTGGCGCGAAGGCTTCCGGCAGGGGCTGGGGTAACCGATGCGCGCCGGCGCTTGACATCACTGCACGTCAATCACACTGACGATCTGCCGCTCCTGCACCAAGCGGCGCACGGCTTCCATGTAGCGGTACATGATCGTGTCCTCGTCGATGAACGGGACGTGCTGGCGGATGAGATCGTAAACCGGCTGCGTCCCGCGCCCGAGCCGCGCGCCCGGTCGGGTGACTTCCTTGCGGAAGTCAATGCCCTGCGCTGCCGCCATCAGCTCAATCGACAGGATGCGTTCAACGTTGTTGAGGATGCGCCGCGCCTTGAGCGCCGCTGTACAGCCCATGCTGACGTGATCCTCGACGTTGGCGGACGTCGGAATCGAGTCAACGCTGGCGGGGTGCGACAATACCTTGCTCTCGGTCGCCAGCGCCGCCGCCGTGTACTGGACGAGCATGAATCCCGAATTCAGCCCGCCGTGACGCGTTAGGAAGGCGGGGAGCGTGTGCGTATTCGACGCTTCATCGATCAGGCGCATGATGCGGCGCTCGGAGATGTTGCCAAGCTCGCTCATGGCAAGCCCGAGATAATCCATGCAGATCGCCAGCGGCTCGCCGTGAAAGTTGCCGCCGGAGCGTACGGTGATTTCGTCGGTGGCGTCGTCGACGAAGATCAGCGGGTTGTCGGTGACCGAGTTCAACTCAATTTCCATCACCCAGCGCGCGTAGGCGATCGCGTCGCGCACCGCGCCGTGTACCTGCGGAATGCAGCGCAGGGTATAGGCGTCCTGCACGTTGTCCGACTCTTCGCCGCGCGTGAACTCGCTTCCTTCGAGCAGGGCGCGCAGGTAGGCGGCGCAGACTTCCTGACGCGGGAACGGGCGCAGTTGGTGAATGCGCGCGTCAAACGCCAGCGGCGTCCCGTTGAGCGCTTCAAGGCTCAGGCAGCCGGCAACGTCCGCCACTTGACTGAGCATCTCTGCTCTGTAGGTTTCAAGCGTCCCGATCGCGCACATGACCGACGTGCCGTTGGTCAGCGCCAAGCCCTCTTTTGCCGCCAGCACGCGCGGCGCTAAACTGGCGCGGCGCAGGGCTTCAGCGCCGTCGAGGATTTCGCCCTGATACTCGGCTTCACCCTCGCCGATGACGACGAGGCTCATGTGAGCCAGCGGCGCGAGATCGCCGCTCGCGCCGAGCGACCCTTTTTCGGGGATCACCGGATGGACGCCGCAGTTGAGCATGTCGATCAGCAGTTGAAGCGTTTCCGGGCGGATGCCCGAATAGCCGCGCGCGAGCGTGTTG
This sequence comes from Chloroflexota bacterium, assembly GCA_023392115.1. Taxonomy (GTDB): domain Bacteria; phylum Chloroflexota; class Anaerolineae; order Aggregatilineales; family Phototrophicaceae; genus Flexifilum. The sequence continues at coordinate 1,826 of JAEVZT010000194.1, read as the reverse complement.
GCGCGAATCAGCATGATTGCGCGCGTGTTGGGAATGTCGAACGGATCGCCGACGCCGACCGCGTGGCTGACGATGATGTTGCGCTGAAGTATTTCAACCTGATCAGGCGGGATGACGCGATCCTTGAACGCGCCGAATCCTGTCGTGATGCCATAGACGACTTTGCCCTGAGTGACGAGGCGGCGCACGGCATCGGCGCAGCGGGCGACGCGCGTCACGGCTTTGGGGCTCAATTCGACGCGCGGAGTGCCGGGCGCGCCGTAAGCGACGGCGATCACCTGTTCAATGGTGAGGCTCGTGCCGTCAATGACGACGTTATTGGTGGACGGAGACTGCATGTTAGCGTACCTGAACGCCTTTCTTGAAAACGTGGCGCACGAGATCGCCGCCGAACTGGTACGCCAGATGACGGTAGTCGGGCGTGGCGACGACGAGCAGATCGGCTTGCTTGCCCGCTTCGAGTGATCCGACGCGATCCGACAGCCCAACGGCGTAAGCGGCGTTGATCGTCGAGGCGATCAGCGCTTCCGCCGGCAGCAGGCGCTGATAGCGGCAGGCGATCGCCATGATCAGCGGCATCGACGGGCAGGGCGATGAGCCGGGATTGATGTCGGTGGCGAGGGCGACGATCGCTCCGGCGTTGATAAGGCTGCGCGCGTTGGCAAAGTGTGTGCTGCCGAGGTTGAAATTCACGCCGGGCATGATGACGGCGGCGGTGTCCGACGCGGTGAGTGCCGCTGCTTCCGCCGGCGTCGTCACGTCAAGGTGATCGAGCGAGACAGCGCCGAGTTCGACGCCGAGGCTGACCCCGCCGAGCGCCGTAAATTCGTCGACGTGCGCCTTAACCCGCAGACCGAGATCAGCGCCGGCTTGCAGGATGCGCCGTGACTGGTCGACGTCAAAGGCGTTGTTCTCGCAGAACACGTCGATGAAGAAGGGGACGCCCGCGTCGCGCCAATGTCCTGAGTCGTACCAAGCGCGCGCGGCGGGAAGCATGTCGTGAATGACAAGATCGACGTATTCGGGCGTCCGGTCGCGGTATTCCGGCGGGACGGCATGCGCGCCCATGAACGTCGGCACAAGGTCGATGGCGTGGGTTTTGTCGAGCGCGGCGATCGCGTCGAGCATCTTGAGTTCGCTCTCGCGGTCGAGTCCGTAGCCGGTTTTGACTTCGACGGTTGTCGTGCCGAGCGCGAGCATCAGGTCGAGGCGGGCGCGCGATTCGGCGATCAACTGCTCAAGGCTGGCGGCGCGGACGGATCGCATCGTGCTGACGATGCCGCCGCCTTCCGCCATGATCTGCATGTACGTTTTGCCCTGAATGCGGCTCTCGAACTCGCCGACGCGGTCACCGGCGTAGACAACGTGCGTGTGCGGATCGACAAAGCCGGGGCAGACGACCGCGCCAGTCGCGTCAAGCTCGCGGCGCGCCGTATACGCGCCGCGCAGATCGGCGCTGCTCCCAACGGCGACAATCTTGTCCCCCTGAACCGCGACCGCGCCGTCCTCGATGACGCCGACATCTGCCATGTCGCGACCGCGCCGGAAACCGTCAGGGCTGGCACAGGTGACAAGCTGCGCCGCGCTGTGAACCAGCAGGTCGACGTTCATGATGAGTCCGCCGGATGCATCGGCAGCTTGATGCCGTGCTGGTGGGCAAAGCTGATCGCTTCGGGATAGCCCGCGTCGGCGTGGCGCACGACCCCCATGCCCGGATCGGTCGTCAGCACCCGCTCAAGCCGGCGGGCAGCCTGCGGCGTGCCGTCGGCGACGATCACCTGCCCGGCGTGGATGCTGTAGCCGATTCCAACGCCGCCGCCGTGATG
>JAEVZT010000173.1 GCA_023392115.1 Chloroflexota bacterium | reverse complement strand
ACGCCGACCAGTTCGGCTTGATCATAGCCGGTGAGGCTGGTCATCGCCGGGTTTGTGTACACGATTTGCTCGTCCTCGGTGAAGATAATACCCTCGCCTGTCGCGTCGAACATCACTTTGAGGCTCTGGTTTGCGAATTCAAGCTGCGCCGTGCGTTCTTTCACCAGCCCTTCGAGCACGCCGGCGTGGTGGCGCGCCGCCTTGTACAGGCGCGCGTTGCGAATGGCGATAGCCGCCTGATCGGCGAACGCCTGAAGCTGCTGTGCCTGTGTCGTGGTAAACGCGTCCGACGTTTCGCTGCTGATATTGAGGAAGCCGATCGTTTCGCCTTCAAGTTCAATCGGCGCACCGATATTTGAACGAATCCATGCGAGTTGTTCGTCGTACAGCCAGCCGGGATCGGTATGCGTATCGGGGATACGGATTGGCTTTCCTGTCTCGATCATTTGCCGCAGGTTGGCGACTTCGCTCACGTTGAAGCGAATGTGCTTCGCGTACTCCGTCAAGCCGCGTTCAACATAGCCGCGTGTGCGAACAACATGCGCAAACCCTTCGTCGATCAACATGATATCGACGATCGTGGCAGGCATAACCGAAGCGACCTGTGCCAGCAGCCGGTCGAGCACTTCATCCAGATCAAGAGTGCTCGACAACACCGCGGCGGTATTGGACAGGGCTTCCGCCAGCCGGCGCTGCTCATGTTCGGCGGCTTGCGCGATCGCCCGTTCTTTCTGGTTATCACTGCGAATTAGTGAGAACACCGCCATGATAACGCTAAAAATGAACAGGATGTTGAGCGTCGTAAACAGATACCGTCCAACATCAACCGCGTACATCAATGGGATGAGGGATGTGCCGATCACCGTAAGCAGCAGCGTAGCGATGACAAGGCGCCACCCGAACATGAAGTACGCGATCAGAACGCCGAGGATCGGCCATTCGAGCAGAAAAATCGAACTGATCGCCGGCTCGAACGTTCCTCTGAACGCGACGAGATTGGGCACGCTGAACATTACGGCAATGGCGATCCCCGCGGCAAGCTTGTAACGCGGCGTGCGGCTCAAGCCATAGCAAATGGAGATGCCAACCAATGCGAAGGAAAGCGAGTCGACCGGCTCAGCCAGCAGCGCCCGCCCGACCCACGCGAACAGGATCAGGCAGAAGATCATGATCAGCAGCGACGCGAGTACGCGCGACTCGTAACGCGCATCGCGCGCCGTGATCGTCGGGTGCGGTTCAGTCAGTTTTTTCCATAGAACCTGATGCAAAGGCGGCGCTGCTCGTTCTTCGTCCACAGACAACTCTCACCAGTCACACAGCTGTAGCTATTATCATACGCGCCATTGTGTGTTTGAAATCATGTACGCTTGCTCTTATTATTGAGGCTTCCGGTCACGAAGGGAATACTGTGATCAAACAACTGCGAAAACAAAGCCCGACTCTCCTTCAGCTCCTCGGACGCGGACGCGTCGCCCTCGTCAACCGGCTGCGAATGCGCCGCGCCAAACTCGACTATGTCACGTTGACATTACCCGCGGAAATTCCCGCGCTGCCCGAAGCGCGCGGCTGGCTGCGCCAGCGTTTGCAGGGACCGCCGCCCGTCAGCCTATGGGAACTTGAAGGCATCTTCGAGCGCATCGCCGCCGATCCGCGCCCGAAAGGCGTGATTCTCTCGCTGCGCGGCTTGCGCCTGTCGCTGGCAGACCTGCAAACCCTGCGCGGGTCGATCCTGCGCCTGCGCGAGCGCGGCAAGCAGGTGATCTGCCACGCGCCGTATTACGATCTGGCGCAGTACTACCTCGCCAGCGCCGCCGATCAAATCCTGCTTCAGCCGGGGGGTGAACTGATGACGATCGGCTTGCGTCAGGAAACCGTCTTCCTGAAAGACGCGCTGGCGGCGGTCGGCGTCGCGCTCGACGTGGTCGCCATCTCGCCATACAAAGGCGCGTTCGACCAGCTTTCGCGCGACACGGTTTCGCCGGAAGCGCGCGAACAGATGGAGTGGCTGCTCGACTCGCGCTACGACATGCTGATCGCCGACATCGCCGCCGGGCGCGGCGTGCCTGCCGACGACGTGCGCCGGATGATCGCCGGCGCGCCGCACATCGACGCGACCGCGCTGGCGGCGGGCTACGTCGACGGCGTCGTCCACGAGGAAGGCTTGTACACCCATCTCAAGGCGAAGCATATCGTTCCCATGAAACGCGCCGACAAACAGCTCCTGATCAAGCCGCCGAAGCCGACCAGCGAGCGTTATGTCGCCCTGCTTCGCGTCAGCGGGCTGATGATCTCCGGCGAAAGCGCCAAGCCGCCCGCCGACCTGCCCATCCCGTTCATCGGCGGCGAGCGCACCGGCGACCTCACCCTGATCCAGCAGATTCGCGTCGTGATGCAGGACAAAAATGCTGCCGCCGTCCTGCTGTACGTCGACAGCGGCGGCGGCGCGGCGATCGCGGCGGAAGCGATGACGTCGGCGCTTGAAGAACTCGCTAAGTCGCGCCCGCTCGTCGTCTACATGAACGCCATCGCCGCGTCGGGCGGCTATTACGTCGCCACGCCCGCCCGCTGGATCGTCGCCCAACCGGGGACAATCACCGGCTCGATCGGCGTCGTCACGGCGAAACCGATCACGCGCGGTCTGCGCGAGCGCCTGCACGTCAACACATTCACGCTGACGCGCGGCGCGAATGCCAGCCTGTACAGCGATATCGCCCCGTTCAGTGACGGGCAGCGAGCGCAGGTACGTGCATCAATCGAAGCCGCCTACCGCCGCTTCCTCGATCGAGTGGCGCGCGGACGCGAAATGACCGTTGAAGCCGTCGATAGCATCGGCGGCGGGCGCGTGTGGACGGGCGCGCAGGCGCACGCGCACGGCTTGGTCGACGAACTTGGCGACGTCCGCGCCGCGCTCAAGAAGGCGCGCGCGCTGGCGAACCTGCCCGATTACGCGCCGGTGACGTTCGTCGGCGGGAAAGGCAAGAACCTGCCGCCGCAGCTTGCCGAGATCAACCTGCCGGGCGCGTCGATGCGCTACCTGCACGCCAGCGCCCGCGCGATCGCCAACGGCATGGCACAGGTCTTGCT
>JAEVZT010000169.1 GCA_023392115.1 Chloroflexota bacterium | reverse complement strand
ATACCACGCTGTCTGCCCTTTGGCGAATACCATGATCCCCGCCAGCGTATCGCCCTCGTGTTCGGCGAGAATCAGCGCGGCGGCGTCGGGCACGAACAGATCGTAGGCGCGTTCGTAGTACGCCGGTTCATGGACGCCAAAGGCGTTGCGCGATCCGGTCACCTGTATGATGGCATTGAATTTCGCCACATCGGCGCGGCTTGTAGACTGCCGGTATTCGACGCCGTTCTTCAAGCTCTGGCGAATCTTGCGCCGCGTGCCCTGATTCATGCGCGCGAGGATCGTTTCGTCGTCGGCGCTGATGTCGATCAAAACGGTGCGCGGCGGCTGGATCGTCTGATCGCTAGCGCGAAAGCCGAGTCGGGCGAAGTCCGGCATAAGCTCGCCGTCGGCGTAGATGCCCGGTTCCCATTTGACGAATCCCGCCCTGTGACGGCGGGCACAGTCGTCGATCGCCGCCCACAGCGGCTGTTCGTGCGCCGGATCATTCAGCAGCGGCGCCATCGCCACGTATGCCAGCGATCCGAGTCGGAACGGCAGCGCGCGAAACAGGAGCTGCGCCCCGGCGACGATTCGCCCGCCTTCGACCAGCGCGACGCGATCAGAACCCCAACCGTAAGCGCCTTTGAGCGCCGCCCAGTTGGACGTTTGCAGAATGTGGGCGCGCGCGTGTGCCGCGACGAACGCATCCCATTCGGGCGCGGAGGGGGTAGCTGGTGAAACCATCGGCGATCAATCCTGAGTGCGACTTTCCCCTGTGTCGGAGAAAGCCCAAGGCGAAACAACTGCACGTTCAAGCGGGACAAGCCCGATTCCACGCGGCGGATTATAACAGAAACGCACAAGCCATCGTTTGAAATGCGTTCGGTAGTCGGCTAAAATCCGGTGCGGACACGGAGCATGTGAAGACTGCACAATCCTTTGCAGGAATAAGGGGCGTTTGCTATACTAGCTCCGTTTATCACAAACGGATCGAACTCTATAACCGCGGTCGGCTGCCCGACTATTCCTGAGCTTGACCCGCTTCCTCAGAAGCGGCATCGCGCTTCGCACGATTTTCTGTAACAGGGGCTGTTTATGAGTATTGTCAACGAGTGGGCGTTCATCGGCGTGTTCATGGCGCTCGCATGGGTATTCCCTGCGCTGCCGCTGGCAGTGTCATGGATTTTCCGTCCGCGCCGCGCCAACGCTATCAAGATGCAGACCTACGAATGCGGGGTCGAAACTGTCGGCGACACTTGGGTGCAGTTCAAGGTGCAGTACTACATCTACGGGCTGATCTTCCTCGTGTTTGACGTTGAAATCGTCTTCCTGTTCCCTTGGGCGATGGCGTACAACAAACTTGACTTCTTCGCGTTCGGGGCGGGGCTGCTGTTCATCTTCCTGCTGACGGATGCGCTGATCTACGCGTGGCGCAAAAACGCCCTTGAGTGGGCATAACAGGGAGTTTGTATGGAACAGTGCATCAATGTCATTCAAACGATGGCGCCGTGCCTGACTCAGAGCGGCGTCAATTCGGGACTCGCCCAGTTCATCTCGATCCTGATCGGCGTCGTCCTTGTGACGCTTTTCCCGCTGACGATCTCGCTGCTCCTGATCTGGCTTGAGCGCAAAATCTCGGCACGCGTTCAGGACCGCGTTGGTCCCAACCGCGTCGGTCCGTTCGGGCTGCTCCAGAACTTCGCCGACGCCGCCAAGCTCGTCATCAAGGAAGATATCACCCCGGCGGGCGCTGACCGGCTGGTCTATAACATCGCGCCGATCATCGCCGTGCTGTCGACGTCGCTCATCTGGGCGGTCGTGCCGTTCAGCCCGGTACACATCGGCGTTGACCTGAGCATCGGCGTGCTGTACTTCGTCGCCGTCAGCTCGATCGGCACGCTGGCGGTGATGATGGCGGGTTGGTCGAGCAATAACAAGTACGCGCTGCTCGGCGCGTTCCGCGTCGTCGCCCAGCTGGTGAGCTATGAAGTGCCGCTGGTGCTGGCGCTGCTCGTCCCAGTGATGATCGCCGGCACGCTGTCGATGCAGGGCTTGGTCTACGCGCAGCTCGGCATGTGGTTCATCGTGCCGGGGCTGGTGTCCGCCATCATTTTCTACATCTCCAACCTTGCGGAGACGGGGCGCGCGCCGTTTGACCTGATCGAAGCCGAGTCGGAACTTGTCGCCGGTTACAATATCGAGTATTCGGGCATGAAGTTCGGCTTATTCATGGTCAATGAGTTCATCCACGCCTTCACCGCCAACCTGCTGTTTGCCGTCATCTTCCTCGGCGGCTGGACAGGTCCCGGGGCGACGGAAGTGCCGCTGCTCGGTTTCATCTACCTGATCATCAAGACGGCGATCGTCTACATCCCGTCGCTGATCCTGCGCTCGACGGTGCCGCGCGTCCGCATCGACCAGATGATGGGCTTCAACTGGAAATTCCTCGTCCCGGTGGCGATCGTCAACGTGATCGTCGTCGCGTTCCTGCTTCAAGTGACGAAGGCGCTCGGCATCGCGCCGCTGCCCGGTGAAACCGATTTTCTAGCGCATCTGCCGCAGGCGCTGATCCTGCTGGCGGGCAACATCGCCGTGATCTTCGGCATCGTCACCATCCTGCGGAACGTCGGGCGTCAGGAACGCTTGCAGGCGTCCGCCGCGATGGTCGTGATGAAAGAGACCAAAGACGTGCCGCGCGCGACGGTCGCCCACTAACGGAGAGTAGTCATGCTCGAATTAAACGCACAAACCATCGCATT
>JAEVZT010000089.1 GCA_023392115.1 Chloroflexota bacterium | reverse complement strand
TAGAAGACGTTGACCGGCGTTATAGCGGAGATGTACCCTTCAAACAACCCTTCGCTCTGCGCTTGCCATATAGCAGCTGCCGCAGCAACGAATTCCTGACGCGCAAGCAGGACATCGAGAATAACATCAGTGTCAATGAGCGCGCGGATCAACGATATTTCGCTTCCAGATAGTTGATGTAATCCTGACGCAGCGTTTCATCATCCAGTTCCTCCGCGTCATCAGGCTTAAGAATGCCTTCGACGCGGCTCACCGTCGAATGTTGCAGCGTTTCACGGATGTCATGGCTCAATACTTCAAGCAGAAGCAGACGCTCATCCAGTGGCAAGCGTCTTATTTCCGCGACAAGCTCTTTCAAACTCATGGCGCGCCTCCTGTTACCAGTTTAGCGCAGATCAAATTGATCGGGGCTGCACACGCGCAGCACGCCGGCGAGTTCGTGCCCGATGACCTGCGTCGCCTCGCCAATCGTCAGCTGAAGCGGACCGTTGAACGGCGCGAGAGAGACGAGGTGGAAATGCGTCCCCGGCTTCAGGTTGATCTGCTCGATGTATTCGAGCATCTTTTCCTCATGCGTGCTCACCCGGCTGACGACGTAGTCACGCCCCGGCTCGGCTTCGTTCAACGGAAAGTCGACGACGCGCGGCATGTGACCTTCGGCGGTTGGGATCGGCTCGCCATGCGGGCAGCGGCGCGGGTAATCTGCCATTTTCTCCATGCGCTCGACCATCATGTCGCTGACAGCTTCGCCAAGCGCGTCGGCTTGGTCATGGACTTCGTGCCAGCCAAAACGCATGACGTTGACAAGGAAGCATTCGACAAGGCGGTGGCGTCGGATGTTCATCAATGCTTCGCGCTCGCCCGCCGGGGTCAGGTAGATGCCCCGGTAAGGCTCATGTTCCACATAGCCCGCCTCTTTCAACCGCTGCACCATACGCGTGATCGCCGGGGCGGAATGCCCCAAGGCGTTCGCCAGCGCGGAAGTTGAGATGTACGGGTTATCGCTCTGGTAGTATGCGAGGCGGTACGCCTCGGCGAGATATTCCTGCATCGCGGCGCTAGCGCTCATCTATATCCTCTGGAATGCCGCAATATTTATGATACTGATCATAAATATAACAACGCCTCACCAGTTTAGCAAGCGTTAAATCTAAAATTGATAGGGGGTTATTCTAAGACGACTGAGGCAGGCGGAGCAAATAATAGACCAGCGCATCGATGTCTTCCGGCGGCAGATCATAGAGCAGTTGATGATCGCCGGGAAGCTCGAAAACCTCGCGCAGAGTCAGCGCTAACCCATCATGAAAATACGGGGCGCTCAACCACAGCCAGCGCAGCGACGGCGTGTCGAATGCCGTGCCCATGCGTTCGAGCGGCGAGCCACCCGTGCCGACATCATGCGTCTGCAAATCTGTCCCCACCCCGCCGACGTGACACGCCGAGCACTCCCGCGCCGCGAAGATCGCGCTGCCGCGCTCCATCACTTCCGCGTCAACCGCGAGTGGGGTCGGCGGCGCGGTCAGGGAAGCGAGGTAGCGCGTCAGCAGGTCAAGGTCAACCGAGATGCCCGTGTGCGGGTTGCCGAGCGCGGGCGAAACCAGCGCGTCGTCCTCAATCAACCCCGTCCCTGCTTGCAAGTGGCGTATCTTCAACTCGACGTCCGCCAGCTCGTCCCACGTCGCCGACCAATTGTAAGGCACGGTTTCCGGCAGCCCAAAGAGCAGCGGCGTGTTGCGCGGACCGTCGGGGTAGCCCACCCACACACGTCCATCGGACAGCCCGTCAAAGTGGCACGTCGCGCAGCTGATCACCGGATCGGCGCTCATGCGCGGGTCGACGGCGCTGTGAAACAACTGCGCGCCGAGAACCTGTTCGAGCGGCGTGTTCAGGTTGACGATCGGCATCACGTCGAGGACGCTGAAGTCGGCTGTCGAAATCATCGACAGCGTGCCGTCGAGCGCGTTGTGAACGTACAGCAGCGTGTTATCACGGTTGAGCAAGATGCCGCGCGGGTTCGCGCCAACGGCGATGTGCGCCCGCGCCTCGCTGGTCGCAAGGTCGATCACCGACACATCGTCGCTGCCCGCGTTGGCAACGTACAACCGGCGAGCGAAGCGGTCGAGCGCGATGGCGAATGGCAGGTTGACAGGACGATCCGCGGTATCGAGCGCGACCCGATCGCCGCCGAGCATCGACAGGGCGCGCAAGTCCATCACATTGACAACCGGAAAAGCGATCGTGTCATACGTCAGCGCCGGATTCTGCGCGTTCAAGCGCGTCTGCGGGAAATACGCCAGCCCGCGCGTGATGTCAAGCTCGATGGACTGGAACAGCGCTGTATCGACGCCGGTGCGCCGCGTTTCGATCACGCGCCGGGTTGGCAGGTAGATCAGGCTGAGTTCGCCGCTCCAAAGGTGCGTGACGTACAGGAAATCGCCCCACAGCGCCAGACCGGCGGGAGCGTCCGAAACGTCGATCAACCCGCCGAGCCGGTTTTCAACCAGATCGACCAGCGCGATCTGGTCGCTGCCGAGCAAGCTGACATAGGCGGCGTTATTCTGTGCCACAACGCCATAGGGCAGCGTTCCAACGCCGAGCGGAATCGTCGCAGTCACGCTTCGCCCGAGCATGTCGATCACCGACAGGGTGCCGTCAGTCCGGTTCGTGACGAGCGCGCGCGATTCGTCAGGCGTGATCGCCGCCGAACGCGGGTCACGCCCGACGGGAATTTCGGCGACCACTTGGTTATAGGTTGGGATGACGATCGTCGCCGTGTTGTTGATCATGTTGGCGGCAACGATCGTCCGACCGTCACCGGCAAGCGCGATCGTGCTGCTGGTCGTCGGGCGGTTCGTCCGCCCATCGGGCAGCGCGTACAGCGGCAGCGGCGTCGGCGTGGCATCCGTTTGGGCAAAAGCGCGCGGTTTCGTCACCAGCGCCCCGCTGATCAAGACGAGCAGGATGGTTGCTGCAATCGTGGGGATAGCGCGTGTCACGGGTCGTGGTCTCTGGCTCATGGCATCATCCTCGTCGCTCGCCGCATCTACGGTTCGAGGCTCAAGAGCCGGTCGTGGATTATCGTATAAGTACGCCCC
>JAEVZT010000075.1 GCA_023392115.1 Chloroflexota bacterium | reverse complement strand
ATGAACCGGCTTGTCGGGCGGCGCGACCAGATCGGCGCGCAGGCGTCGGACGACGCGCTCGACAAGCTGGCTGCCCATGCCAACGCGCTCGGCTACGCGCTGACGCCCGATCAACTGGCGGCGTTCGCCGCCGAAGGGGCGGCACTTGACGGTATCAGCGCCGTCGAACGGCTGACGGCGCTCGTCAGCCAGACCGAAACGCCAGCGCACTCGCACACCGAGCCGCCGATCGCGGCACAGGTGGCGGACACCCCTGCGGAAGCCCCTGCCGAAGTCGAACTACAGCCGGTTGAGGCGCAGACAGCGCAGCCGTCGCCCGAAACTGTTCAAGCGGCGTTCGTGGAACAGCCGCCAGCCGCGTCTGTCGAGGTCGACCCACAGCCGTCGCTTGCCGACGCGCATTTCTGGGACGCGGGCATGACATTTACCCATATGCCGCTCATTGAAGCCGACACTGAGGATAGTTTGAATGACCCAATCGAATAAACGTAAGCCTTCCCGTCCGCCGCAGAACAAGACGTTGCAACTCCTGATCGCCCTTGTCGCGGCGGTCGTCGTGCTCATTTCGCGCTGTTCCGAACAGGAAACGCCAGTCCCGCCGACGGCAACCGTCGTTTCCGTCACCGCAGCGCCGACCGGCAATGTCGAGCCGATCAGCATCGGACAGGGGTTCGGCGCGCGCAAAGGTTTCTGGCAGGTGTATTTCACTGCGCCGAGCGGCAGCCGCGACGCCAGCACCTACATCGGCGGGATTGACGAACAGCTTGTCGCCGCCATCAATGGCGTCCAGCGGACGCTTGACATCGCCGCCTACGAATTCAACCTGCCGACGCTGACGCGAGCCGTCCTCGACGCTCGCGCTCGCGGGGTGCGTATCCGCATCGTTACCGATAACGACGCCGGGATTAACGACGACGACACGACGCTGACCCAGCTCCGGCAGACGGGCATCCCGATCGTCGATGACCAGCGCTCCGCGCTGATGCACAACAAGTTCATGATCCTCGATGGCATAACCGTCTGGACGGGGTCATGGAACTACACGATCAACGACACCTACCGTAACAACAACAACGCCCTCGTCTTGCGTTCGCGCCAAGCCGTTCAGAGCTATCAGGCGGAGTTTGACGAGATGTTCGTCGAGGGGCGGTTTGGACCGACGTCGCCGTCGAACACGCCCAACGGCAGCTTTGTGCAGGACGGCGTGCCGATTCAGCTTTATTTCGCCGCCGAAGACGACGTGATTACGGCGATCGACTTGGCGCTGACCGGCGCTGACCGCTCGATTCGCTTCATGACCTTCGTCATGACCGTCGACGACATGGCGCGTATTCTGCTCGAACGGGCGGCGGCAGGAGTCAGCGTGCAGGGAATTTTCGAGACGACCGGCAGCGAGACCCAGTTCAGCGAATTGACGCCGCTGTTTTGCGCTGGGCTTGACGTGCGTCAGGACGGCAACCCGTTCGTCCTGCATCACAAGGTGTTCATCGTCGACGAGCGCATGGTGATTACCGGCTCGTTCAACTTCTCGGCGAACGCGACCAACAACAACGACGAGAACCTCGTCATCATCAGCGATCCCGATCTGGCGGCTCAGTACATCGCCGAGTTCGACCGCCGCTGGGCAGAAGCGACAGTCCCGACACGCTTAAGCTGTCCGTAACGGCTGTCTGAAAAACACCCCTCACCCCCCAACCCCTTCTCCCACGTAAACGGGGAGAAGGGGAGCAAGCCGTTGTTTTGTCCCTCTCCCCGCCCGCGTCGCGTCGCTTAGGGAGAGGGACAGGGCGACCAAAGGTCGCACAGGGTGAGGGGCATATCACAGCCCATAGAAAATCTGTGCTATACTTTGGGCTATCAATCAACCGAAAAACAAGCACACGGCGTCAAGGACAGGAGTAAACGAGTTTATGCCTTTTATCGAAGCGCCGACGACGTTCTATTTGGGGCGACGCTACGATCCGCAGCAGGATCGCATGACGAACGACGTCATCTACTACGACTCGCGCGATCTGACGACGCACGCCGTCGTCCTCGGCATGACGGGCAGCGGCAAGACCGGCTTGTGCATCAACCTGCTCGAAGAAGCGATCCTCGACAACATCCCGGCGATCGTCGTCGATCCGAAAGGCGACATCACCAACCTGCTGCTCAATTTCCCTGACCTGCGCCCCGAAGATTTCGCACCGTGGGTCAATGTCGACGACGCGCGCCGTGCCGGAGTCGACGTGCCGCAGTACGCCGCCGATGTCGCGCACCAGTGGCGCGAAGGCTTGAGCGGCTGGGGCCTCGTGCCGGATCGCATGCGCTGGCTCAAATACGCCGCGCGTTACAGTATCTACACCCCCGGCTCGGACGCCGGTTTGCCGGTCAGCATCCTCGCCTCGCTGCGCGCGCCGCGCGAAGGCTGGGCGGGCAACGAGGAAGCCCTGCGCGAGAAGATCAACGGCATCGTCACGGCGCTTCTGGCGCTGATCGGGCGCTCGGCACAGCCGGTTCAGGACAAGGAACACGTCCTGATCGCCAATATCTTCGAATATGCGTGGCAGCGCGGGCAAGACTTGTCGCTCGAAGACATCATCTTGCAGGTGCAGCGCCCGCCGTTCAACAAGCTCGGCGTGTTCCCGCTCGACGATTACATCTCGGAGCGCAACCGCCAGAAGCTGGCGATGGAACTGAACAACATCGTCGCCGCGCCGTCGTTCCAGTCGTGGATCAACGGCGACCCGATGGACATTCACAACCTGCTCTACACCAAAGACGGTCGCCCGCGCGTGTCGATCTTCTACATCGCCCATCTGTCGGAGAGCGAGCGCCAGTTCATCATCACGCTGCTGCTTGAAAACATGCTCGGCTGGATGCGGACGCTGAGCGGGACGACCAGCCTGCGCGCCCTGCTCTACATCGACGAGATGTTCGGCTACTTCCCGCCGTACCCGCGCAACCCGCCGACGAAAGAGCCGCTCCTGCGCCTGCTGAAACAGGCACGCGCCTTCGGACTCGGCATGATTCTGGCGACCCAGAACCCCGGCGACCTCGACTATAAGGGTTTGAGCAACGCCGGAACGTGGTTCATCGGGCGCTTGCAGTCGGAGAACGACGTCGAGAAGGTCGTCACCGGCTTGCAGACGATGGCGACGACCGGATCGCAGATGAACCTGCGCGAGGTCGGGCGAATGATCGCCTACATCAAGCCGCGCGTGTTCGTCATGCACAACGTCCACGACAACTCGGGACCGGTCATGGTACACACGCGCTGGGCGATGAGCTACC